>DATEMX010000766.1:0-2369 GCA_035275365.1 Polyangiaceae bacterium
TAGGTGCGGATGGTTTCGAAGACCGAGTCTCCGTAGAGAAATCCGCGGTCGTAGACCGAAATGTGCGCGGTCTCGGGGGCGCTCACGGTGCCGTTGACGAGGACGAGCCGCATGTCGACCGAGGCTTTGCCACGTATCCGCCTCCGAAGCCACGCCGAGCAGTACACTGTGGCCATGACCTCGAACCCGGCAGAACCGCTGCTCCTCGGCGAACCCATCACCCTCCATGATCTCGAAGACGTTGCGCGGCGCGGTCGCCGGGTCGAGCTGGCACCCGCCGCGCGCCTCGCGGTGCGGCAATCACGCGCGATCGTCGACGCGCTCGATCGGGCGACGCCACCGCGCCACGTCTATGGCGTGAACACGGGCTTCGGAGCGCTCTCCGAGGTGCTCATCTCGCCGAGCGACGTGCGAACCCTTCAACGCAATTTGCTGCGGAGCCACGCTTGCGGCGTAGGCCCCGATCTCGGCGCTGACGAAGTGCGGGCCATGATGGTGCTGCGCGCACAAGTGCTTTCGCTCGGTCACTCGGGCGTGCGCGAGCTCGTCGTCGATAGGCTCGTGCTTCTCCTCAATCGAGGCGTCGTTCCGCGCATCCCGGCGCAGGGCTCGGTGGGCGCCTCGGGCGATCTCGCGCCGCTCGCGCACCTTTCGCTCGTCTTGATCGGCGAAGGCGAAGCCACGTTCGAAGGCGCGCGGCTCACGGGCCGAGAAGCGCTCGAGCGCGCGGGCATCGAGCCCATCGTGCTCGAATCGAAGGAGGGGCTCGCCATGATCAACGGCACGCAATACATGGCCGGCATCGGCGCGCTGGCTTTGCTCGACGCCGCGCGCCTTTCCACCGTCGCCGACATCGCCGGCGCGATGAGCCTCGAGGCACTGAAGGGCTCGCAAAAGCCATTCGACGAACGCCTCATGCGCGCGAGGCCTCATCCGGGTCAAAGAGAGAGCGCCGCCAATTTGCGAGCGATGCTCGCGGGCAGCGGCATCATGGAGAGCCATCGCGACTGCGGAAAAGTGCAAGACGCCTACTCCCTACGCTGCATGCCCCAGGTGCACGGCGCCACGCGCGACGCCCTTCGATGGGCCATCGAGGTCATCGAGCGCGAGCTCAATAGCGTCACCGACAACCCGCTCGTCTTCGCCAGCGACGCCACCCACCCCGAGCCGGACCTCATCTCGGGCGGCAATTTCCACGGGCAGCCACTTGCCCTGGCCTTGGACCTGGCGGCGATGGCCGTAGCGGAGCTTGCCAACATCAGCGAGCGGCGCGTCGAGCAGCTCGTGAACCCGGCCCTTTCGAGCGGCCTGACGCCGTTCTTGGCGCGTCAAAGCGGACTCGAGAGCGGGTTCATGATCGCCCAAGTCACGAGCGCCTCGCTCGTGAGCGAGAACAAGATCCTTGCCCACCCGGCGAGCGTCGACTCGATCCCCTCCTCGGCGGGCAAAGAAGACCACGTGTCCATGGGCAGCGTAAGTGCCCGTAAATTAGTGCAAATTATCGCCAACGTCACGACTTCGATTTCCATCGAGGTGCTGACCGCATCGGCCGGGCTGGGCCAGAGGCTCCCTCTCGAAGGGGGCTCCGGCGTTGCCGCCGCTTACAGGCACGTGCGAACAGTCGTCCCCGAAACGAAAGATGACCGGCCTCTCTATCGAGACATTGGCGATATCGCGCGCCTAGTACGCACGGGCGACCTACGAAATGCAGTCGAAAAAGAGATCGGACATCTTGCTTGAGCGAATGGCAAAGTAGTAGATTGTCGCAGATCGTGAGACAGCTGATCGACCTGTCAGCGAGAGGGTGAATTTTTTTGGCGATGAGTGCCCAGCCCCTAAAGGTGTCATGCGCGAGCTGCAGCACGAATTACCACGTGCCCGGCTACCTGGTGCGCGGAAAGGTCGTCAACTTTCGCTGCAAACGATGCCGCGGCATCATCGAGGTCGACGGCCGCGCGCTCAAGCCGATCTCCACGCCTCCGCCGGCGCCCGACAGCATGGGCGATTCGTCGATGCGGCTCTCGATCAGCGACGGCGTGCTCTTCGAGCGGCCTTCCAGCGAGCCGCCGCCCCGCATCTCGTCGACCCCGCCGCCGCCCATGTTTCCCTCCGAAGTGCCGGCGCGCCGTTCGAGCGATTCTTTCACGCCCCGCCGCGTGCAGGTCGATCCTCACCTCGCCTCGCAGGCTACCTTTTCCACGGCGCCGCCCACCGCGGTTGCCGTCAGCGAGTCGCCCGCGAGCGCGGCCCTGCGCAGCGATCGGCCGCCGCCGGCCGATGCGGGCAAGCGCACCAAGCGCGTCGTCGGCGTGTCGGCGGTCGTCGTCGCCCTCGGGCTCACGGCGTGGGGCCTGGCGGCGCGGGAGCTT
>DATEMX010000767.1:0-3672 GCA_035275365.1 Polyangiaceae bacterium
CCATGCGCGATGAATGTAGGGCGAGGCCCAACTCCGCGCCACGAGTTTGCTACCCTGAACGCCGATGAGCGGCTTTCGTTGGCGCACCGCTTCACTCGTGGCGACCGTTGCCGCGTGCGGCGGGCCGAGCGTGCGCCCATCGGCCCCGGCTCCTCGAACGCTTGAGGAACCGCTAACTGGTGAGCAGAGCGCCGGCGACGCGCCGGCGTGGATCGTGCCCGACCTACGCCCCCAAAGCACGGGCCTCATCGATGTGCTGCCGGATGGGACCCGCAGGTTCATCGTCGCCGGGGTGCGCGTGCTCGATCGACCGGATGGCTCCATCGATCGTGCCACCGAGATTCTGCCGACGGGAAATGCACCGCGCGTCGTCAGTCTTCCCAAGCGTGTCGGCGGCGGTTCGATCGTCTACGTGACCGCGGGCTCGAGCACGCGCCTCTGGCACACCAAGGGTTTCCTCGATCGCCTCGAGCCCATCGGCGAGATGATGGGCACGGTCGTCGACCTAGTGCCGGGCTTCGACCGCGTCTACGCGCGCCTCGCCACCGAAGATACGAAGGCCTTCGACGTCGCCACCGGCAAGCAAATAGGCTTGGGCCCGCTGCCCCGCGCTACCCGCGTGGGCCCCCTGTCGTTCGCCGACGCTTGGCGCGCCGTTGCCGTCGTCGATTATCGGGGCGCGCTGGCGACTTTCGACGCGGGCAATAGCTGGCGTCCGATTCCGTTGACCGGGGTCAACGTCACGCAAGTGGCCCTGCGCGAGGGCGACTTCGCGCTCGAGACCGCCAAGGGCCGTTTTCTCCTAGGGCCGAACGGGGAATTCGGGCGCGATGAGGCGAACGGCAACGGCGCGCCAACGGCGTCGCCGACGGGACGGCGCATCCCCGATCGCCGCCTTTCTGTGGCCGAGCCCGCTCAGGCCAAGCGTCGTCCCCTCCGAGCGGCCATCGAAGACGGTTGGCCGATGTCGTTGCCGTCGGGCGAACGCGCGGCCGTGTTCGCCGAGGCGGGGGCGCTCTACCAAGTTTTCTTGCCGAAGGGCGAAGTTGGCGAGTCCCGCTTCGGGGCATTTCGCGAGGACGATGGCATTTGCCACGCCCTCGCGCTCGGTGCGGGGTTCGGATTCGTCTGCGGTTCTTCCGAAACGGGAACGGCGCTCTACGCGTTCGAACCGCCCATGGCGATGCGAGAGATCGCGCGCTTCTCACAGGCAAGAACGGTCACGGCGAGCGGCAACGGCGGTTTTGTCGTCGAAGGTTCGTGTTCACCAGCCGGCCCTGGTTGGGCGTCGGTGTATTGCTTCTACTCTCCGTCGCTCGTGCCTCGCGAGATCGTGGCTCCCAAGGTGAGCAGCGACGACGCGTTTTCGCAGCGGCCTCCGCCGCGGCCGGTGATGCTCGGCGACGGCCGCGCGGCGTTCGTGATGCCGCCCGCGGAAACGTCGTCGGGCAACGTGTTCATCGCGCGCGGTTCGTCCTTCGATGTCACGCCCATCACACTGGCTATCGGCCAAGAGTGGCTCGAGCACGCGAGCTGGCTCGACGGTTTCGAAGAGCGTCGGTCGGGTACGCTCGGTGGCTGGGCGGTGGTCGGCAAAGAAGTGCGCGGTGTCAGCGTTGACCTCGATGGTAAGGTTCGGCTGGGAGTGGGCGCCGCGAAGGTCGAAACCAGCATCGTGGCGGGCCGTTTTGCCTTCGATTGGGGCAAGGTGGCGAGAGGGTCCGAAACGGTCGACGGAGGCATGACCTGGGTCCCAGTCGACCTGCCGACCTCCGATCCACTCGGTCACCCGAACAGCGCCGCCGGTGGGCCCGTTGGTTGGGCGCGCGGTGATTGGCTCCGCGTCGGGTGGGGATCGCGGCATGACCGACCGGATCTAGGGCTGGCACCCGCTACGAAATCGATGGCGCACGGTGGCTACGCGTCGGCGCGCGGTCTCACGCTGCACTGCGAGCCCACAGGCGAAGCGGCGGGTCCTCTGCCCAAACCGCCGTCGCCGCCGAAGCCCTCGGCGAAGCCTCTGCAGAAAAAGAGGCCGCTCATCGAAGGGCGATCTCCGCCCCCCGCGAGCGTCCCGCTCTTCGTACCGGGGATGCCGCGCGGCGCGCTCCCGCCCATCTTTGCTCCCGGCGCGATGCGCCAGCCCCCGCCCGTTGCCGTCGGCTTGCCGAACGCGGGTTCCGGCACGGCTTGGTCTCCGTTCCGCGGATCGCCGCCACCGGCGCTCGCCGCCGGCGACATCGGGCTCGAGGCCGGAACCGATCCGCCGCTCGCCGTGCAAGCGCGCATTCACGCTTGGGGAGCGCGGGGATCGGAGTGGACGCGCACGGGCCACGTGCAGGCACGCTTCGACGATCCGTTCGAGCTTCTCGGCACGCACGCGACGGCGACGGCTCCCTCGCCCTGGCCCGACGAGGAAAAGACCGGCGACGCCCTGGGGCTCAACGCCGGTCAGGCGATCCATTGGACCGCGCTGCTCGAGCCGGCCGGCACGGCCGCGCTCATCGTGGGGCAACGTGGCACGGCCCGCGCGGACCTCTACGCTGCCGCGCAAGGCGAGCCGCTCGCGCCTTGGCGCGACGCCGACAACTCGCCCCTCCCCGTGCCGCGCAGCGTGGTTCGCGTGGGCCCGACCTGGTTTTTCTCGGTGTCGTCGGTGGTGCCGGGAGCGGGCGCGACGAACGTCTATCGCGTCGACGGTGGTGTCGTGCGGTTGCTGACGCGGCTCCCCCGTGTGCCGAGCCCCGCCGAAGTCGAACCGATTCTCGTGCGACGGGCGGCGAGCGAAGCGCTCGGCCTTCTGGTTCAGGGTGCGCCGAGCTTCGAACGCGCGATTCGCGACTGGTACGTCATCCCCCTCGACGCCGGCACGGGCGACGCCGGTGAGCCGGTGCGCCTCGTGGCCAGCGATCTCGAAGACACGACCCCCGAGCGATGCGCGCCGGACGAGGACGGATGGATGGTCAGCACAAGGGTAAGTCCCGCTCCTGCGATCATCGTCTCGTCGATCGCCGCGACCATCAGCGACATCGAGCTACGCTTCCGCGCGGAGGCGGGCAGAGCCTGCATCGACGCGCTCGCTGCGCGGGCGGAAGGTCTGCACCTGTCCGCACATGCGCTCGACCCCTCCGTCCATCGCCCCTCTCGCTTCGGGGTGCCGCTAGCGGCCACCGATCCATCGTCGGGTCGCCGCTGGCTGCTGAAATGCGAACCTTGAGAATAGGCGGAATGGCCGTTCTATTTACGTCCTTGAAGGATACGAATATTCCACGCGCGAGTTCCGTTTTTTCAAATTCGAAATAGATCGCTCCAAATCATGGCATAACTAGCGGATATGTCGTAGCTCCAACCATGGCACGTTCAGTGCATTCAATGGGGAGCCCGCGCGAAGAGCGGCCGTCCCCCCCCCGGCCCCTTTGCGCGGGCTCTTTTTTGTCCCGCAGCCGACGCTCGACGAGTCACTTGTCGCCGCGGCTCAGGCGCAGCTTCTCAGCCATCTTCTCGCCGAGCTCGATGGCGCGGCGCGTGGCGCTCTCGACCGCGTTGATCAGCGTCGTTCGCAAGCCGCCTGCCTCGAGCGTGTGCAGCCCGGCGATCGCGGTCCCGCCGGGGCTCGTGACCATGTCCTTGAGGCGACCGGGATGTTCCCCCGTTTCCAGGAGCAGCTTGGCG
>DATEMX010000768.1:0-2240 GCA_035275365.1 Polyangiaceae bacterium
ACGCTCTTCCTCGACGAAATCGGCGAGCTCTCGCCCTCGGTGCAGGTAAAGCTCCTGCGCGTTCTCCAAGAGGGCGAATACGAGCCGGTGGGCGGCGACACGGTGAAGGCCGACGTGAGGATCGTCGCGGCGACCAACCGCGATCTCGCCGCGCAGGTGGCCGCCGGCAAATTCCGCGAAGATCTCTTCTATCGCCTCAACGTCATCGCCGTCACCGCGCCTGCGCTGCGCACGCGCCGCGAAGACGTGCCGCTCCTCATCGACCATTTCTTGGGCATCTACTGCGCGAAGAACAACCGGCCCCGGATGTCGGTCGCGCGCGCCGTCATGCAGCTCTTGCTCGACTACACCTGGCCCGGCAATGTGCGCGAGCTCGAAAATGTCATCGAACGCGCGGTCGTGCTTTGCCGCGGCGATACGCTGACGGTCGACGACTTGCCCGACGTCGTCGTGCAGGCGTCGTCGCCTCCACCGAGCGCGCTCCACATTTCCATCGGAACGCCGCTCGAAGAGGTCGAGAGCAGGCTCATTCGGGAGACCCTCCGCCACACGAAGGGCGACAAGCCGCTCGCCGCGCAACTCCTCGGCATCTCTACGCGCACCATCTATCGCAAACTCGGCGAGACCGACGAATCGGAGTGACGCGACGAAAAAAGGAGCGCGCGGCCGCGCTCGCGCTCTCGCTCGGTGCGGTTGACAAAATGTCGCTCGGGTCCGACTAGCGAGGGTCGCCCTGTCAGTTTGGCGACGAGGGGGCCGGGGGAGGGCCAAAAATCCCTTGTTGATCTCGCGAAGAGCGCTGGCACGGCGCTCGCTATTGGAGCTTGGACTCATGGCATTCGATACGGTGCTCAAACGGTACTTCGCAGGGGTGATCCTCGCCCTCATCGCGGTTGCCGCCTATTTCCAGGCGTCGGGCATCACCCAGCTCGTCGGCTCGGCCCTGAGCCCCGACGAGAAGGCACTGGTCGGGTCGAGCCAGGGCGCGGGGCGGGCCACGGCGGCGCCGGCTTCGAGCGTCGAAGACCATGCGACGAGCGCTCGGTGGATCCTCGAGCGTAACCCCTTCGATTCGGTCACGCCGCGGCCCCTCGACGCTCCGCCGGTGGTCGACGCGGGCGCCGGCGCGGAGGTGATCGATCTCGAGCATTACGAGAACGCTCCGCCGTGCGACGGCGTCAAGGCGCTCATCATCGTGGCGGCGGCCGATCCGGCGTGGTCGATGGCGGTTCTGTCGGGTGGAGCGCCCGCGACCAAGCTCGTTCGCGTCGGCGACGAAATCAACGGCAAGACCGTGCAAATCGTGGAGTGGAACCGCGTCGTCCTGTCGACGGGGTCGTCGCTCTGTCAGCTCCAGATGTTCAAGCCGAGCAAAGCGCCGGCCGTTGCAGCGGCGTCACCCACGCCGCCCCCCACGCCGATGCCCGCTCCGGGCGCGGCCGCCGTCGTTGGCGGAGCCTCCGCCGTCCCCGCGGAGATCGCGTCGAAGATTCAGAAGGTGAGCGCCAACGAGTTCAACGTCGACCGTCAGGTGGTCGACAAGATCCTCGAAAATCAGGCCGAGCTCATGCGATCGGCGCGCATCGTCCCCGAGCAAGAGAACGGCAAGGTCGTCGGCATTCGGCTCTTCGGCATTCGCCCCGACACGTTGCTCGGCACGCTCGGGCTCGAGAACGGCGATCGCCTGCAAACGATCAACGGCTTCGACATGGCCAGCCCGGAGAAGGCGCTCGAAGCCTACGCGCGCCTGCGCACGGCCGACCATCTCACGGTTCAGGTGAATCGTCGCGGGGCGAATCAAAACATCGATTTCAACATCAAGTGAGTCTTTCGAGAAGGAGCAGCGAGGTCTTTCGATGAACGAAGAATCCCTAGCCAAACGAACGCTCGTCGTGACGGGCAAGCTGGTGGGAGCGTTTGCCCTCTGGGTGGCGATCGTGAGCTTCATCGTGGTCGCCGTCACCGGCAAGGTCGTGCTGGCGCTTTCCGGCGGCTCGGCCGATCACGGTTCGACGACCGAAGAAGGCGCGCGAGCAACGGACAAGAACCCGCCCGGCGGCAGCAAGGCCGCCGCTTCTGCCCTCAAACCGAACGGATGACTTTGAAACGCTCGACCTTCTCTTCGCTGCTCGCGATCACGGCTTGCGTGTTCGCCGGCTCTCAAGACGCCGGCGCGCAAGCGCCGCCTCGTCCCGCTCCGGCGGGTGCACCGGCGCAAGTCACGCCCGGCATCGCGCCCG
>DATEMX010000769.1:0-3299 GCA_035275365.1 Polyangiaceae bacterium
CATGCCATGCGGCCGCGAAGCGGGTCGGTCCTCGTTGGGCTTCCGACTCCGGAGGGGAGTCCGGCGGACTCAGGCGAAAGAGGACGGCGCGGTCCCCCGCCCACCCGGCCGCGGCACCCGCGGCGCCCTTCTTGGGCAGCCATTCTTCGACGGCGATACGGAAACCCTGCTCGCCGAAGACGTCGTCGTAGCTGGCGACCCACTTGTCTTTGCTGGGGGGCGGCGGGGCGGCCAGCACCTCGGGAGTCTCGTGGGCGTCGTATTTCTCGAGGTGCAGAAGCTGCTCGGTCGTCTGCGGGGGCGCTCGCCACGCATCATCGACGGCAAGCCACCCGGCGGTACCCTTCGCGGCGGCGTTGCGGCGCCGAAGGGCGTGCACGAACAGGACGCCGTCGACGTAGGGCGCCACGAGCGAAGCACGCAACACTCGCGGGACCCCCGCGGTATCGGGGCTCGTGCTCATCGACGCTTCGACTTCTGCTGCGAAGACTTCGTCGGGGACATCGATGGCTCGCCGGTGTGCCGACGACAGCATTAGATCCATCATCGCGCTCGTCGCGTCCCCCTCGGCGAGCGCCTGCAGAGCGCTCTCGCGATCGTTGGCTTCGGCTTGATACGCGAGGCGCGTGCCGAGATCGTAGTACTGATCCTGCAGAGCGTGGACGAGCTCGTGGGCCAGCGTCGCGTCGGCGGCGCGATCTTGCAGGTCGCCGGCGAGGTACATTTTCTTGTCGTGCGGTTCGTAGAAGCCCGCCAGCTGCGCCTCGAGCAACTTGAAAGCGCCTTCTTCGTAGTCGAACCCCGGTGGAACGAGCCCGAAGCCGACCAAGAGCTCGCCCTGGTTGCGAATGACTTCCGGAGGGACTTCGCGGGCCACGTGCTCGCGCACGCTCGCGATGAGCTTCGCTCTGTCGAGCACCCGCGCTTCGACCGGCGCTCGCGGGGCAAGCTCGCGAACCAGCGCGATGCGGCTCAAGAAATCGGCAACTTTGCGGCCCGCGTCGTCGGGAACGGGTGCGGCATCGGGCGTGAGCGGAGCGGACGCGGCGAGGGGCGGCGCGACGATCGGCGCTGCGGAGGGTCGAGGAGAAGAGCTGCATGACACGCCGGTCGAGACGGTGAGCGCGGCAACGGCACTTCGCAGGGTCATTTCGATACTGCCCCGGGTCACGTCGATACTGCCCCGGCGAGCCCCAGCGCGGCGTCGGCGCGAATGCCGGCGATCGCGGCCTTGTAGTCGGGCTTGTCGTAGACCGCCGAGCCGGCAACGAGGACGCGCGCGCCCGCCTCCACGACCTTGCGCGCCGTTCCGGGGCTCACGCCGCCGTCGACCTCGAGCGCAATGTCATGCCCACCTTCGTCGATCATTTTGCGCAGAGCGCGGAGCTTCGGAAGGACCTCGGGCATGAACGCTTGGCCCGAGAAGCCGGGATTCACACTCATGACGAGGATCAAATCGACGTGCGGCAACACGTATTCGACGGCCGAGGGGGGCGTGTGCGGATTCAAAACGGCACCCGCGCGTTTGCCGAGCGCGCGAATCGCTTGCAGCGTGCGAGCCAAGTGAAACGACGGCTCCACGTGGACGCTGAGGATGTCGGCCCCCGCGTCGGCAAACTCGCGCAGGTAGCGCTCCGGCTCGACGATCATGAGATGGACGTCGACGGGGAGGTTCGTGGCCTTCTTCACCGCCGCAACGAACCTCGGACCGACGGTGATATTGGGCACGAAGCGCCCGTCCATGACGTCGACGTGGATCCAGTCGGCCCCCGCGACCTCGGCGGCCCTGACCTCCTCGGCGAGCCGACCAAAGTCGGCCGAGAGTACGGAGGGAGCAACGCGGAGAGGAGCAGCGAAGGACGACGACATGGTGCTGCCATCCCTACCACGCCTCGTGCCCCGCGCTACGGCGCTGGCGCAACCTGACGAGCCGCGAGTAGGGAGCGCCATGACATAAGCCACGGCGGGACCCCGACTTTGCCAACCGCCGAATCGCGGGCGGGGGTTTCGGCGTGGAGCACGGCGGGAAGATCTTCGCACGTTTTCCGCACGATTCGTCGACCTTCGCGCAAGAAGAGCGGCGGGCCTTTGGCTGCTCTGGCAGGGAGAAACGTAGCAGAGTAGTGTTAGCCCCGATGCTGACCCGCCCGCTCGAAAAACGAGACTACGACCTCATCGTTCAGGTCATCGATCGCTGGTGGGGTGGCCCGACCAGCGCCCTCGCCCACCCGATCTTTTTCTACGAGCTCGGCGAGATGGGTCGCATCGTCGAAGACGACGGCGTGATGGTGGGATTTTTGCTCGGGTTCATCGCGCGCTCGGGTCAGGGGGGCGACGTCGGCTACGTTCACTTGGTAGGAATTCACCCCGACCATCGGCGCCGCGGCGTCGGGCGCTTGCTCTACGAGGCGTTCGAGGAAGACTGCCGCAAGACGGGCGCTTCGCGCATGAAAGCCATCACGACGTTGGGCAACGAGGGGTCGCAGGTCTTCCACCAGGTGCTCGGATGGGACATGAGCGAAGTGGAGGACTACGCGGGGCCCGGTCGACCGCGCATCGTGTTCACCAAAGATTTCGCGCAGGATTCGCGGACCAGAGGCTGAAAGAGGGACATGCAACCGCGAGTCACGCCGACGCCGCTACCACCGGACGATCGTATCTCCGTCGCCGAGTTACGCGAGATTGGCCTATTTGGCGCGCTCAGCGACGACGCGCTCGGCCACCTCTCCGCAAACCTCAAGATTCTCCACCGCGGATCGGACGAAGTCATTTTCGCTGAAGGCGACAGGGCCCGGGAATTTTACGTCGTCTTGCGCGGCGAAGTCGAAGTCTTCAAGGTGCTGAAGCGGGGCGCCGAGGCGAGGCTTGCAACGCTCAGCCCCGGGCACTGGTTCGGCGAGATGTCGGTGCTCGACGTTCAGCCGCGCTCAGCGAGCGTGAGGGCGCTCGTTCCATGCACGCTCCTTCTCGTCACGGCCCACGATCTCGACTCGCTCTACCGGCGTGATCTCAAGTCGTACACGCTCCTCGTGCTGAACATCGCGCGCGAGCTCGCGCGGCGCCTTCGGCTCGTCGACGCCCTCGTGGCCGACTTCATCGGCAGCGTTCGCGACCAGCACATCGGCTACGGGTAGTCGCCTCGATTTCGCGAGCGTCGCCGCTCGTTCCGACGAAAACTAGTGCCGCGCGGCCGAAGTCCGGGCAGAGATCAGGAGCTAAGAGCCTCGCGATGATCGGCGCTGGAGGTGCCGTGGGGGTGGGCCTCCCGAAGGGAGGTGTGAAGCCGCCTCCGCGCGGAG
>DATEMX010000770.1:0-7079 GCA_035275365.1 Polyangiaceae bacterium
CCGAACGATCTCAAACCCATCGTCGATGCCGTGGTCGACATGGTGTTCGTTCGGCTGAAGAAGGGAGCCGGGCACAAATCGCCCCTCCAGCGAACCCCGCACCCCCAAGACCGCACCGCGTTGGTCGAGGCCCTGGCCGATCTGCTCCTCGCCGACCTCAGCCGCCAGCCTCGCGAGGCAAAGCTCGATGCAGCGTCGAAGCCGCGGTCGGCCGCCAAACGGCGCGCGCCGAAACGGCGATCAGCGTCGAACGTCAAGCCGGCGCGTGCGGTCCGCAAGCGGCGTTGACGCGCGCGTCTCAGGCGCTTGCCGCGTCCAGGCCGAGCCGTGTGAGGCCAGGCACGATCACCTGGTGAACGGCGTCGTAGAAAGCTGCCGCGCGTCGTTGCCGTCGAACAGCCCGAGCGCCTCACCTCCGGCGGGGGGCCGTTGGTGCGCCGGCAAATGCGAGAGCTCGTGAGCTTCGAGGTGCCCGAACGCGACGGCGAGGTAGCGGCACAGGCTGCGCCGCGCCTTCTGCAGGTGATCGTAGGCGGGCAAGATCCAACTGAGCCCGAGCTCGTGTCGCGTGCCGAGCCCGAGCTCCGTGGGAGCCGGTGCTTTCTCACCGCGCGCAGCGCGAACCGTTTCTTCGGCCAAACGAAGGCATCGTACGGTTGGTTCCACGAGCGCCGCGCCCGCCGCCGTCAAGCGAACCGAGCGCGTCGTGCGGACGAAGAGCTTCACGCCCATCGAGTCTTTCAGCTTCTGGATGCGCTGGCCAAACGCAGCGGGTGTGACGCCGACGGCCCGCTTTGCGAAAATTGAGGAGACGCGCGGCGCGTTCGAAGCATTGCAGGCTGTCGAGCGAAGGGAGCATGCGAGCGCGAGTCTACACGCCGATCGCTTGGGCGGTGGGGTCGCGAACTCGCGAACTCGCGTACTCGCGCGGATGCGTCAGCCGTCGCTGAAGCGCGGCGGTGGCTCCGACAAGCGTTTGTCGAGCGAGGCCACGCACGAGCGGAGCTCGCGGAGGGTTTCCTGCAGGTGTCGAGCGCGCGCGAGACGCGCTTCGGCAAGTGCAAGCGCCGACCGCTCGGCGTCGAAGCGTGTCGCTCCGTCGGCCCGCGCGACGACGGTGCCGGGGTGGATGTTGTCCACCGTGCAGACGAACTTTCGCCCGAGGGGGTACGACGCTACGCCGACCACCCGCCCGTCGACCGACTCGAGTCGGCGCTCGAGTCCCTGGTCCATTGCCATCGACATGTTCGCCCCCATTCGCTCCATGTGTTTCGCTCCGGTGTGGCGTCTCTAGCCTCGGAGCCCCAAGAAAAACCTCCGGCTTTGGGGGGGCCGACGACGAAAAGCGCCCAAGTTTCTAGGGTCTACCTGGGAGGTAACGCCCGTCCAAGGTGAAAAAGCCGCCACTCACGCCGGAGCTACCAGCGCACGATGTAAGTGCAAGAAAGCCGGGGGAAGGTTGTCGGCAATAGCAATCGACATCTTACGGCGTTGCCCGTAGTTTTATCCTTAGGGGCATGTCGGCGATGGACGCACCCGAGAGAGGCAAGCCGCTGCGTCAGGTGGGTCGCTATGCGATCTTCCAGGAGATAGCCGCAGGCGGCATGGCCACCGTTCACCTCGCGCGTCTCGCCGGGCCGGCTGGTTTTTCGCGCGTGGTGGCTGCCAAGTGCTTGCACCCGCATCTCTTCCGCGATCCCGAGTTCAGGGCGATGTTCATCGACGAAGCGCGACTCGCGGCGCGCATCCGTCACCCGAATGTCGTGCCAACGCTCGACATCGTCGTACAGAACGATGAGCTCTTCCTCGTGATGGAGTACGTGCAGGGCGAGGCGCTGAACTTTCTGCGGCGGGCCGCCAAGCAGCGGAAAGAGGCCATTCCGGCTCAAGTTTGCGCAGCCGTCATGGCGGGCGTACTCCACGGTCTTCACGCGGCGCACGAGGCGAACAATGAGCGGGGCGAGACGCTCGGCATCGTGCATCGCGACGTCTCGCCGCAGAACATCTTGGTCGGCGTCGACGGTGTTGCGCGCGTACTCGACTTCGGCGTCGCCAAAGCCATGCAGGCGCGCCACGAGACGCGACCCGGCACGGTGAAGGGCAAATCGGCCTACATGGCTCCCGAGCAGATTCGCGGCGAAGAGCTCACGCGACGAGCCGACGTCTTCGCGGCGTCGGTCGTTTTCTGGGAGGTGCTCACGACCAAGCGCCTCTTCGGTGGCGCGACCGAGGAAGAGCGCATCTACAAGATCTTGAACGCAAACTTTCCGCCGCCGAGCGTGCTCGCCCCGGGCCTCTCACCCGAGGTCGACGCCGTGGTCATGAAGGGGCTGCAATCGAACCCTGACGATAGGTACCAATCCGCCCTCGAAATGGCGGAAGCCGTCGAGCGCGCCATTCCCTTCGCGACCCAGCGCGTGATTGGCGACTGGGTCCAGCGGATCGGCGCCGAGTCGATCAATCGTCGCAGCGAGATCCTAAAGCGGGTCGAAGTCTCCAAGATCATCTCGGTCCCGCCGATTTCCCAGCCCGACACAGGCGGCGGTAAGGCGCTCGACATCGAGCTTGCGCAGCTCGAGGCAGAAGCGGCGGCGCACGGCAGCCTCACCAATTTCGGGATGGGCGTCAGTCGAGCGCCCGATTCGCCGTGGTGGCGCGACAAGCGCACGCTCGTCGCGGGGGGATCGGCCCTTGCCCTAGTTGCCGTGGCGCTCTTCTTTTGGTTTCGCTCGGGGGAAACCTCCGCAAAACCGACGGCCGCGGAACCTTCGCTCACGACGGTTGCCCCCGCCGTTCCCATGCCGGTGCCCGCGGTCGACCCCGTCGCTTCCGTCGATCCGCTACCCGCGCTCGGTCCCCCGCACCACGCGACGACGCTTCCCGCTGTTCCTCCCGCGATCCAGGTCAAGCGAGGCGCGCCCGCCCGTGCAGGCAAAGCAGGCGGTCGCGGTTTCCGCCCCACCGAGCTCTAACCCGCATGTGCCGATCGCTCGTTGCTGTCGCGCTCTCCGTTTGCTCGGTCGTTCAGGCGTTGCCGGTGCGCGCCGAGGCGCCACCTCGGGAACCCGCCGCCGCGCCGGTGGCCCCTGACGATGCTGCTATCAAGAACAGATTCAGTGCCGCGCTGAAGCTCCACAAGGCGGGCAAGATCGACGAGGCGCTTCGGCTTTTCCAGGAGGTCACGCGCGCGACGCAGAGCCCCAACGCTCGACTCTACGTGGCGCTGTGTCTTCAGCAGCTCGGGAAGAACGTCGACGCTTACAAGGCGATGAGCCAAACCGTTCGCGAAGCAAGCCAGCGCGAAGGCGGCAAATACGAACAAACGCGCGAGGCGGCTCAGGAGGAGTTGGCGGTCCTCAACGTGAAGGTCGGCAAGCTCGTCGTCACGTTGCCGGACGTGCCCCCGGGTTTGGTGGTCAACGTCGACGGCACGAAGGTCGACGAGCGCGATCTCGGCGGGTCCATCGTCCTCGAGCCGGGCTCGCACAAAGTCGAGGCGACGGCAACCGGCCTCGCCCCGGTGGTGCGCGACGTTCAACTCGACGGAGGTGAGACGCGAACGGTCACCATCGCATTTGCCAAAGACCAAAGCCGGATCGTCGAAGGCGAGGCACCGTCCTCCCCCGGCCATTCGATGCGTGTCGCCAGCTACGCTGCCGTCGGTGTCGGGGCCGCTGGGCTCGGGATCTTCGCCGTGGCGGGGCTCTTGGTTCGCAGCAAATACGGCTCGCTCGAATCGGCGTGTGGGACCGCGCCCTGCACCGATCCGAAGTACCAGGGCGATATCGATGCCGGCAAATCGCTGCAAACGGTGGCCAACGTGGGCCTGGTCGTCGGCGTCGTCGCGCTCGCCGCAGGCGGCACGCTCTTCTTCATGAGCTCGAAGAACACGCCGCCAAAAGTGAGCGGCTGGGTGCTGCCCAGCGGGGGCTACGTCGGGTACGGCGCCTCGTTTTGACGGACAGCACCGTTCCCGCCAACTGTCGGCGCACCGATGAGCGTAGCGTGTTTCGCTTCGCGGAAAGACGTTGTCATGGACATCCCGAAGTAGGGAGTGTTAGGGGAGTCAACAGTCGGATGACTCTCCCCATTGGCGAAGTGGTATATCGCGGCCGTCCGTTCGTCTCGTGGGCGCTCGCCGCGCTACTCGGATCGGGCTGCGTTCCTACCGTCGCGCCGGCGTTAACGGCCGTAACGACGCCGGACGGGCGCACGACCGGTCTTGCGGGCTTGACCTTCCGCACCGATGTGCGCTTCCCGCGAACCTACCGCTATGCTTTCGGTCTCGAAACGACGCTCGCTACGCATGCTCGCGTTTGGAACGGTCCCGTCGATGTGCGCTCGGCGGGTCTTCGAGAACCTGCCGAACGGCTCGCCGTCATCTTCGGTCCCACGCGCGTGCCCGAACCGACGGAACGCTGGGGCTACCGGCTCGGCGTGCGCGTCGGTGCTTGGCATGGAGCGCTCGGCGACTCGCTCTCGCGCCTGGCCCTCGAACAGGGCCTCGAGGCCTCGTCGATCCTCCGTCTCGGCAAGGCGCAAACGCCGTGGCAAGCCGATCCCGTCATCGGCACGTCGTTCGTGCTCATTCCTTCCATTTCCGCGTTGATGCTGGAGCGGCTCGGCGAGGTCGAGCAATCGCGCTTGGCGTTCGGGTGGTCGGTGTCGCTGGCCGTAGGTATCCACATTTTTCCGTCGCTCGTGCCATGACCCGCCGCGCGCTCGGCCTCGATGTGCTCATACTCGGCCTCGTTCCGGCGGTGCTCGGCCTCGCTGGTTGCGGCGCAACTCTGCGCAACATCGCCAAGATCGACGTCGCGGTACGCTCGCCGAGCGAGAAGGTGCCGCGCGAGTTGCAGGTGGGGACGGCGCGCGTCGACGTCACGCCTCCGCCGGGGCCGTCGACGTTTGGGCACGGGCCCGACGCGCTCGCTTCGCAGGGGTTCTGGACGCGCCTGGAGTGTCGTGTCTTCGCCGTCGTGGCCGGGGGCGAGCGATTTGCCATCGTGCCGTGCGACCTGCCGGCCATCAGCTATTCGCTTTTTCGTGAGGTCGTGGCTGCCTCGCACATCGCGCCCGATCACCTGCTCATGACGGCCACGCATACGCATGCCGGTCCGGCGCACTACTTCGAGCCGCCGGCATACTCGGGCGTCTTGAGCACGCGGCGACCAGGCTACGACGACGTGATGCTGCAATTCTTGTCGGCGCGCATCGCGAAAGGGATCGAGCGAGCCTTCGCCGCACCGCAAAAGGCCGAGCTAAGGTGGCGTTCGCTCGACATGTGGGGCTTCACCCGTAACCGCAACGTCGATGCGTACGACTTGAACGGGCGAAGCTTCCCGAAGAGCTGCGCCGGCTCTCATTGTGAACTCGAGCAGCCCCCGTGCGATCCCGGCAGCGCGTGGGTGCCGAGCGCCGTCCCCGATCGCAGCGCGCTCGACAGCGGCCCGTGTCGACACCTGGGGCGCGCTTGCGAGCTCATCGATCCTTCCGTCGATGTGCTGGAAATCCGCCGTGCAACGTCGAGCAGCGACCCTGCCGACCGCAAACCGCTGATCGGTCAGGTCGTCTTCTTGGCCATGCACCCCACCATTTTGCCAGCGCACACACGCCTGTTCGGCGCTGACGTCTTCGGCATCATTTCGCGTGAGCTCGAGCACGACATGCGCCTCGAGTGGAGCGCGGCCGGCGAACGAGACCCCGATCCTCTGGCGGCGCTGATCAACACCAACGAGGGCGACATGGTGCCCGCCTGGTCTGCCGCCGACATCGATGAGACGCGCCATTTCGGGGCCGAAGTGGCGCGAAAGATCTGGGAGACTTCGGCGTCCGACGCAGGTGGCTCTCGAGCGCCCGATCCGGGCGGCGTGCCCGTCGTCGGTCGTTTCGAGAAGGCAATGGTGTTTGCGTCGCGAGCGTTCGAAGTCGACATGGCGGCTGCCGCCTCCACCTTGAACGTGAACCAACGCCGGCCAGCCATGTTGGGGCAAGGGTCGAGCCACGGCAGCTCCGACCATCGCGCGACCGTCGACGACATCACCGATCGCCTTCCCGATTGGCGGCTCGGTGCTGGCTCGCACGTCCCCAAGGCACCGCTCTTGGCCGGCTTGCAGAAGGCGCTCGTCAGTCCCGACGGCTTTCCTTCACAGGTCCCGTTCGCTCTCTTTCGCATCGGCGATCGCTGGATCGGCGCGGTGCCCGCCGAAGTGACGATCACCGCGGGTAGTCGCATTCGGGCCGCCATCGAGCGGGGAAGCGGCGCGGGTGCACGCGGGCGCTACATCGTCGCCGGACTTGCGGGCGCCTACATTCAATACGTGACGACCTGCGAGGAGTACCAGCTCCAGCGGTATGAAGGCGCGTCCAACCTCTACGGCGCGCGGACCGAATCGTTCATCTCGAATATCGAGCAGACGCTTGCGTGTCGGCTCAGTGACACGCCGGGACCATCTTGTTCGGGAGCCGCGCTATCGCCAGGCGTGCGCGAACAATTCGGCGCCTTCGAGATAGCGCCGGACGCCGATCGCACGGGCCGCCGCTTTCCTTTGCCCGAGGGCCCTAGCGAACCCCTCGTGCAAGGCGTGTGCAAGTTGCCGCGCGGCGGAGATGCACCGACCTTTTGCTTCCGGTGGCTCGACGCGAGCCCCGGCGATCTCGATCTCGCCAAGAAGGAAGCGCCGCTTGCGCCGTGGTTCGCCCTACGAACGGGAGGGCCCGGGACCGAGGTGCGCTGGGATCCAGCGGACGCGCGCTCCTTCGTCGACGATTTTGGCGACGCTTTCGCCATTCGCGCGCGAACGCGGTGCAGCGATGACCGCTTCAGTTACACGGCGCTATTCTTGCCTACCGCACGCGTTTGGGCCGGCATCTCGAAACCCGACGCCGCCCTCAGGGTGGCCCTCACCAAAGGCGTGTTCGAGTCTCACGCCAAGACGACGTTCGAGTTTCACACCAAGACGACGCGCGACTGTTCGAGGGAAGAGACGCTCTTTTGCACCGACGAGAACGAACCCGCAACGGACATCCCCGAGATCGCGTGCCATCGGTAGCGAGGTTTCGCCGCTCCAATCGGCTAG
>DATEMX010000771.1:0-11777 GCA_035275365.1 Polyangiaceae bacterium
ATGGGGGCGCGGGTCGACGGCGCGGGAACCGACGTCATCCATATCGAAGGACAGACCGAGCTCGCTCCTTTCGATCACGCCATCATCGCCGACCGCATCGAGGCGGGCACTTTCATGGTCGCGGCCGCGGCTACCGGCGGCGATGTGCTCGTGAGGCACGCACCGCTCGAGGACCTCGAGCCCGTCGTCGTCAAGCTCCGCCTCGCTGGCATCCAAGTTTCACGAGAAGGTGACGGCGTACGCGTCGTCGCACCGAACCGGCCACGCGCGATCAACATCACGACCGCGCCGCACCCAGGCTTTCCGACCGACATGCAGGCCCAGCTGATGGTGCTCATGACGATCGCCGAGGGCGAAGCGGTCGTCACGGAGACGATCTTCGAGAATCGCTTCATGCACGTTCCCGAGCTCATGCGAATGGGCGCCGAGATCTCGGTGCGGGGCAACACCGCCATCGTCAACGGCGTGAAATCGCTCTCCGGGGCGAGCGTGATGGCCACCGATTTGCGCGCGAGCGCTTCGCTCGTCATCGCGGGCCTCGTCGCAAACGAGGGCGAAACCGAGGTGCGGCGCGTGTACCACCTCGACCGCGGCTACGAACACATCGAAAAGAAGCTCGCGGGGCTGGGCGCCGACGTGGTGCGCGTGAACGGAACGGGCTAGATCTCGCCGATGACCGAAGGCAGGCCCCTCACCATCGCCATTCCCAAGGGACGCGTGCAGAAAGCCATCAGCGCTCTCTTCGCGAAAGCCGGGCTCGATGCTTCCGCGCTCGACGCCGACGATCGGCGCCTCGTGCGTCAAACGGTCGACGGGCGCATGCGCTTTCTCTTGCTGAAGCCGGACGACGTCCCCACCTACGTGGAGTTCGGCGCCGCCGATCTCGGCATCTCGGGGCGCGACGTGCTCCTCGAGCGACGCTACGACCTCTACCAGCCTCTCGATCTCGGTATCGGTCGTTGCCGCATGGTCGTGGCCGCGCCCATCGACCGCGGCCCCGTGCCCGACGTGCCCCGGGTCGCCACGAAGTATCCGCGCATCGCGACCGAGCACTTCGCCGCGCGCGGCGTTCAGGTCGAAATCATCTTCGTTCAGAGCTCGGTGGAAATCGCGCCGCTCGTGGGCTTGGCCGATCTCATCGTCGATCTCGTCGAGACGGGGTCGACGCTGAAGGAGAACCACCTGACGGTGCTCGAAGAGATCGTCACCATCTCGAGCGTCGTCGTGGCCAACCGGGCCTCGTACAAGCTGCGGGCCGCTCAAATCGCGCCCATCGTCGACGCGCTCGGCGCGGTCGTCTAACGCTTAGGACGGGGCCACTTTTCGCGCGCCACCTTGGTCGCCGAGGGGCCGGGCGCGTTGACGGGCGATGGAATGGGCGCGCGGTTGGCCGGCTCCACGGCGGGAAGGCCCGCCGGCCCTTCCGGCGTCAAACCTTCCGCTCTCGGCGCGTTTTTGCAGCAACGAAAGGCGATGAAGTAATACGTAAAATCGGGCGGGTGGCTCGTCGTCACCGGACGGCAAGCGTTGCGGACGTGACCCCAAGCCCCGCCTTTCAACGCGGCCCACTCCGACTTGTCGTCGTGCCGGCGGTCGGCCGTGACCCATTCGTCGAAATTGCCGGTCAGATCGTGAACGCCGAAGCCGCTCACACATTCGGGCAGCGTGCCCGACGGCACGCTTTGATCGAGGCGAGATAGCTCTTTCTCACGAGCTTCGGGATCTTTGCCGTACATCTCCAGAAGCTCGGGCTTGATCCAGGTGTTGTCGACGTTGCACTTCGTGTTGTCGCGCGAGTAGCCGTAGGGAAACGGCGTCTTGTCGGGCCCTTCGCACGCGGTAACCCACTCGCTCTCGTAGCAGAGGCGTTTGCCTACCGACAGACACGTTGCTTGAGCATCGTACCAGGAAACCATCCAAGGCGGATGAGCACCCTTCTGATTGGGGTATTCGTATTCGTCGACGCAGAATCTACGGCGCTGCTCCGGAACGAGGCAACGCTGGGTCTTGGCGAATTTGTGACAGATGGTGATGTGATTCTGCGGGCTATACTCCTCGTCGACGCAGCGGCGCTCAATGTTGGGGCAATAGCTCGTGTCGACCAAGATCATGCCTTCGGGACAATCTGCAACGGGCGCCTCGGTAGCGGGGACCGCGTCGGTCGAAGGCGCGTCGGTCGAAGGCGCGTCGGTCGGAGGCGCGTCGGCCACCGCGGCGTCGGCGATCCCGCCATCGGTGATGGAGGGAAGGTTGCTCGACGCATCGACGGGAGCGGGCGGCAGGGGCGCCGGTGCGACAGGCATCGGCTTCGCCTGACCGCATGCCGCAGAGATGGCCACTGCCGAGAAGGCCACTAGTGCGGCGCGGCCGAAGTCCGGGCAGAGATCAGGAGCTAAGAGGATCGCGATGATCGGCGCCGGAGGTGCCGTGGGGGTGGGGCCCTGTTCCGGGCTTGCCCCGGCGGGGCGGGGGCGAAGCCCCCGGAGACAAAGGGATAGTGCCAGGCGGCGAAGCCGCCTCTGCGCGAAGCGCGGGCTTGGCCAAAGTCGAGCCCGACTTTGGCCAAGCGGCACCAGGGCAACGAACGGCAGCCACCTCATGTGCAACGATCGTCGTCGAAACGAATCCAAGCTCCTCATTCGAACGCGCACTATAGGCGGCCGATGTGACAGAGGCCCATTGTCCTGCAGAGTTATCCCGCAGTCGCATTCGCTGCTTCCGCCGCGGGCGGTCGATCGAGCACGAGATTGGGGCGAAGACGGCGCAACGTCTTGCGACCGATCCCTTTGACGCGGAGCAGATCCTCGACCGCGCGAAACTTTCCGAGGCGCTGTCGAAGAGCGAGGATGGCGCGCGCCCGGGTCGGCCCGATGCCCGAGAGCTTGGTGAGGTCCTCCTCTAGCGCCGCGTTGAGAACGACTCTCCCATCGGCAAGCGTTCCAGACCCACTCGAGCTTGGCTGTACGCCCGCATCGGGGGAAACAACCTCCGCAAGAGCGAGCGCCGCGGACGAAGCGGGGGCTCTGGGCGGCGGCGTTGGCGGGACGGCGGATGCTGCCGCGGGCGCACCCGGGTCGGTGGGAGCGTTCGTCGGAGAGGCTTCGTTGGCACCGGCCTTGGCTCCAATGATCGCCAGAACGACGGCCGCGACCGCCGCGCACGCCATCTTGAGAAGGGCCCCACCCCAAACCGAGGCGCGAGGGGCCGTTGAACGGCCCCTCACTTGTTCAGAAAGGGACAACCGGCCCTCGTCAGCGCGAGGCGTCGCCTCGCGTTCTTCGTGCAGCTTGGTCATGTTCGATCCTAGAGGCTCTGGTCTTGCGCTCGCGCTCCAGCGACCCGAAGCGTGCGCGGATTCGCGCCGGGAACGCCGTCGACCTCGTCGCGGGGCTCGTAGTCGCGAATCTGCAAGGTCCCGCTCGTCGGAAGGGCATCGAGCTTCACGTTGAGCGAGCCGTCCTTGTTCGTGAACGCAACGCCGATGCGGTTCCAGTACGCCTTGTCGTTGCGTTCGGTGATGACATAGCAAACCTTGAATTTCGTCTGTTCCATGATGGTCTCCGTCGGCGCGCCGCGGACGGCGCAACGCGCGCCGACCGGACTGGCCTTCTTCGAGAGGGAGCTAAAGCGAGCGTCGTGCCGGCCTGACGCCTAGTGATGTCGCGGACTTAGGTCGCCGCTCGACAGGCGCCCGCCAGATCCGCCGGGCTTGGCGCCGACATGCTTCTTCTCGCTTCCACCCCATGGCTCCCCTCACCTTGGGGTCGGAGGTTTGCCCCGATAGGACGGGTATGTTACGTCCGAAGACGTACGTGGCGTCGTCGACTTTGGAGGTGACCATGCCCGCCCATCGAGTGGATCCCAACGTATCGCGCCGATCGTTTCTGGGAAGCGCCAGTGCTTTCGCAGGCGCCGCGCACCTCTTGTCTGGATCGAGTGCCTACGCGAACGCACCGACGAGCCTCGCCGCGACCCCGCCGGCGGGCTTCGTTCCGATGGCCGCCCCCGGCAAGATCATCAAGGTGTCGAAGTCCGACGTGATTATGCCCAATGGCCTCTTTCCGAAGGAAGAAGCCGCGCGGATAATGCTCGAACGAGCGATGACCGAGCTCACGGGGGAGATCGACCTCGGCCGGGCGTTCGCGCGGTTCGTCCACAAAGACGATAAGGTCGCCGTCAAAATGAACGGCATCGCCGGTCAAACGGGCGGCACGATGGCCACCAACAAGGAGCTCATCCTCCCCATCGTCGCGGGCATCCTCGCCGCCGGTGTGCCCGCCGCCAACGTCGTCGTTTACGAGCAATACACGTCGTTTTTCAACGGTACGCGTGTCAACGCGAAGAACCTGCCCGCCGGCGTCGTCACCGCCGTCCACGGCAACAAAGACGCGACGATGTCCGAGATTCGCGTGCTCGGGATACCGACCAAGTTCGTGAGGCCGCTCACCGACGCGACGGCCGTCATCAACGTGGCGCTCATCAAAGACCACTCGATCTGCGGCTACACCGGGTGCCTCAAGAACATCACGCACGGCAGCACCATCAACCCGCACGACTTTCACCAGCACAACGCGAGCCCACAGATCGCCGCCCTCTACGCGCAGGACATCGTCAAGAGTCGCGTGCGGCTCCACATCACCGACGGCTTCAAGCTGATCTACGACGGCGGTCCGCTCGACAAAAACCCCGACCGGCGCGTGCCCCACGAGGCAGTCTATGCGACCACCGATCCCGTCGCCATGGATGTCATCGGGTGGAACGAGGTCGAGAAGTGGCGAAAAGAAAAGGGGCTTCCCACGCTCACGAAGGCGGGTCGTGAACCGACCTACATTCGCGTAGCGGGCGAGCTCGGGCTCGGCATCGCCAACCAAGAGCAAATTCGGCTGCGAGAGGTTAGACTCTAACCACGCTGCTTCCTCGAGCTCTGATCCTCACGACTCTCACTTTGCTCGGGTGTCACTCGGCGACGCCGCGGCAACCTCCAGGCGTGCCGCCCACCCCGGCGTCGATCAACCGCGAGGAGCCGGGGGGCGACGCCGACGATCCTCATTTGTCGGCGCTCGAGCGACTCGTCAACGAGCCGTGGGGCTGGCGCAACGACAAGCAGGACGCGCTTCACGTCCCCGTGCCCGATTGGAAAAACTGGCGACGCATCCGCTATTACGGCGTCCCGAGCTTCGTGGGGTTTCGCTATGGCGACGATCATCACGCCGTGATCGGAGTCTGGGTGCGTGACGCCGACGAGAACGTAACGTCGGAGCAGTGCCTCGACAGCTTCGAGAAATGGGGGGCACCCACTGCCCACACCTTCAGCGTGAAGCTCGGACCGGTCACGACGGCGCGGAAGTCCTGGAATTTTGGCGGGACCGACGGCGCGGGTGAACTCGAGATCGTCATCAAGTCGCTCGACGCCGAGGTCAACACGCTCTTTGCCACCAAGGAATACGCCGCTGCCTACGCCGGCTACACGATGTGGTCGAAGACTTGTACGGTCTTCGGCATCGCCGTTCCGTTCAAGGAGAGGCCCGAGCTCGCGCGTCAACTCCGTGATCGGTACGTAGCCGATGGGTTCCACCGGCTTCGGCGCAACACGGCAAACACCCCGACGTATTGAGACCAGCCGCCGGCCAAGAGGAGCTAATCTGGAGGGAATGTCCGATAGGGACCCGAAAAATCGTTCGCGGGAGGGGAGGCCGCTCGGCGAGCCCGTTCGCTTCGGCCCGTTCGTCCTCCACAAGCGTATCGCGGTGGGAGGAATGTCGGAGGTCTATCTGGCGAGGCCAGCCCACGGCGTGTCGCCGGCACCTGAGTTCGTCATCAAGCGCCTCTTGCCTTCGGTGCTCGACGATCCTCGAAGCCGTCGAACGTTCGAAATCGAGGCGAGCTTGCACGGCGCGGCTCGGCACCCCAACGTGGTGGAGGTCTTCGAGGCGGGCGAAGTAGACGGCGAGCCTTATCTCGCCATGGAATACGTGGTGGGCGCTGACACATTTCGCGTGATGCGCCGAGCGCAAAGCGAGGGCAAGCCATTGCCGCCTTCGATTGGCGTCTACGTCGCGCGCGAGCTCTGCCAAGCCCTTTCTTGTGTCCACCACGTTACCGACGACGCTGGTAATCCCTTCGGAATCGTCCATCGCGACGTCACGCCGTCGAACATCTATCTCTCGCACGAGGGAGACGTGAAGCTCGGTGATTTCGGCATCGCCCGCTCGGTGGCCGAAAAACCTCGCGTTCCCGGGAGCCAGGCACTCAAGGGCAAATACGGCTACCTCGCACCCGAGCAAGTCTCCGGCGATCCGTTCGACCATCGCGCCGATCTCTTCTCGCTCGCCGTGGTGCTTTCGGAGATGATCATCGGGCAGCCGCTGTTCCCGGGCGCGGGACAACTCGCCGTGCTCTTGGCCATCCGCGACTGCCGCATCGATCCCTTGCGAGCCGCGCACCACCTCCTGCCGAGCGGGCTCTTCCCCGTGTTGGAGAAGGCGCTCGCCAAGGCGCCCGACGATCGCTTCGCGTCGGCCGACGAGCTCTACGAAGCTCTCGGCCCATACGAGATCCCGGGACGCGCGGTCTTGAAGGGCGAGCTCGCGAAATGGGTCCAATGGGCGAGCGATCCCGCGACGCTCGCCAAACGCATCGAAGGCGCCATCCGCGAGTCGACCAAGATCGCAGCGGTGCGACTCGGTACGCCGTTGCCCCAGCGCGCCGTGCAACCGGGGGGGACCATCCCGCCGCCGCAGGCCGAGCTGGCCAACGTGCGAATGCAAGACGGGCGCACATTGAGCGACGTGCCCTTTGCCAAGGTCGTCGAATACATCGTCACGGGAGAGCTCGCTGCCGACGACGAGGTTGCCATGGCGGGGGTCGGGTTTCGGCGGGTCGACGCCATCGAGGTCCTCGCCCGCCATTTGCCGCCCTCGACAGCGACGACCAGTCGGCTCGACGGTCCGGGCGTCCCCGACTACGCCGCCGAGCTCGCCACCACGAGTATGCTCGAGGTCCTAGGATGGCTCTTGGTGCGGCGGGAGACGGGTGCGCTCTTCGCCGATCGCTCCGTCGACGCGCCCGTCTCGGTGCGAACTCCCGCTTCGTCGCGCGCCTCTCGCCCGCCCGGTTCGCAGGGCGCCCGCAAGGAGCTCTATCTCGACGGCGGGCGCTTGATCCTCGTCGCCTCGAGCGAGGCGAGCGAGCTACTCGGCGAATACCTCGTGCGGCAAGGGGCCATCGACCGCGGCGAGCTCGAGATGGCTCTGCTCGCATTGCCGCGCTACGAAGGGCGCCTCGGCGACACGCTCATTGGACTCGGGCTCGTCGATCCGGTGGATGTCTTTCGCGCCATCCAGAACCAGGGCCGCGCTCGCGTCGCCGACATCTTCCGTTGGTCGACCGGTCGCGCGAGCTTCTACCGTGGCGTCAAGCCCTCGCGTGTCGAATTTCGCCTCGACCTCGACATCCCCGAGCTCATGATGGCCGGACTCCAGGAGGCCATTCCCGATGAAACGATGCTCGATCGCCACCGGCACGAGATCGACGCCAACCTCCAGCCCGTGCGGCCGCCTCCGGCGTACGCCATGTTGGTAGCTTGGCCCCCCGCGGTTCTCCTTCTCATGGGCGCCCTCGGCTCGAGCCGTCCGCTCAAGGATCTACTCGACGCCATGAAGACTCGAAGCAACGTGGGAGAGGCCGACGCCCTCCGCGCGCTCGAGGTCGCCGTGCACGGTGGGCTCATCAAGCGGCCGGCCGGGCGACGGTGGCCAACGCGCTGGTAGGATCAGCGCTGCCGAAGCCGACGCGCGAGCGCGAGGAGCGCCGCCGCTTCGCGAAGTCGCTGGGTGACGCCGCGCGGAGACAAGTCGAGTTTGGCGTCGAGCCGCCCTTCGCGTGACAGGTTCGAAGCGGCGCATACGGCTCGTAGACGAGCTCCCACCGCGGCGGGGGTCATATCTACGTCACGCGTCGTCATCGATCTTGCTCGGTGAGACGAATGACGTCTGCCTGGTCTTGCGGACGACCCGCCGCGAGTTTCATGGCAATGAGCGCGTCGCGCCCAACCACTCGAACCTCGCCGCCTTCGACCGGCTGCACCCGACGGCTCAGCCATACCGGTTCGAGGTTGTGGTCGACGAGAATGAAGTCGACGGTTGATAGATCCGAACCGTCGACCTTGTTCACTCGATGGAGCCGCATCCCGTCGGAGAACGTCATCGGAACGGCTTCGAGCGTGTAGCCACAAGCGCGGATCGATGCCTTGGCACGCTCGACTTCTTCGGGACGAACGAGCAGATCGATGTCTTTGGTGGCGCGCGCCGCCCCCCACACCGCGACGGCGAGGCCGCCCACCAGCGCGTAGTCGACACTTTGCCTGTCCAAGGCTTGCGTGACGGCCATGAGCTCGTCGAACAGATTCATTCGAGGGAGCTTAGACTACGCGGTGCGCAACGTGAAGATGGCGACTTCGGGTGCCACGCCGAGGCGGATGGGGGGGCCCGTCGTTCCGAGACCGGGATGTACGTAGAGCGTCGCATCGCCCTCGCGGTAGAGGCCGAGATGAAAGCGATGCGCGAGCTTTCCCAGGCTGAGCAGCTTGGGAAAAAACGGGATGGCAACTTGCCCGCCATGCGTGTGCCCGGAAAGAACGAGGTTGGCTCCCTGCTTGGCCGCCTCCAAAAAGAGGGCCGGATCGTGCGCCAAGAGAAGGGTGAAGGCGCCGGGCGTTCTACCTTCGAGCGTTTGATGCAAGTTGGCGCGACGTGTCCACGTGTCGTCGACGCCGGCCACGAAGAGCCTGGCGTCACCGCGCGCGAGCGTGGTGCCTTCGTTGCGCAGAACGATGATGCCCTTGGCGCGCAGCAGCGTGACGAGCGGCTCACCGTCGCCGAAGTAGTCGTGGTTGCCCATCGAGACGAACACGCCGTCGTCGGCACGAAGCCGTCCGATGACTTGCGCGATGTCGTCGTGGAAGCCGACGCCGCTCGAGACCATGTCGCCCGTGACGACGACCAAATCGGGCGCCGCGGCGTTGGAGATGTCGGCCCAGGCCTCGCCCCAACGCCGCGGCGTGAGTCCGCCGATGTGGAGATCGCTGAGCTGCGCCACACGGTAGCCGTCGAACTCGCGCGGCAGGCCGGGAATGACGAGATCGAGCTTGCGCGTCGTTACCCAGCGGCGCCGCACGAAGACGCCCCAAACCGCCAACGAGAGCGCGGCCAAATAGGCGACGAGCGCGAACGTCGTGGGTGGCTCGAACGGCAGGCCTCGCACGCTCGACGCAATCGCCTTGACGATGCCGTAGAGCGCGATGGGCACGCACGCGCCGAGCGCCGCGCACCAATGCGCGAAATAGGGCTCTTCGATCAAATGGAGCGTGAACGCCGACCTCGGTCGATCGGGAAAGAGCCGGCGGAGCTGCAGGTGGAACGCGAAGACGAGCGCCAGCGCGAGACTCACGCCCCAAAGGCCCGCGGAATGCACGCCGAGCAGGCGCATCGCCTCGGTCGCCGCGAGCGCAAAGGTCGCGTGGGTAGTTCCCGTTACCAGAAGGAGCACCTGCATGAAGCGAAGGCGGGGGCCGCGTCGCTCGGTCACGAGGTAAGACGCGCTTCGAGAACCTGTCCATCGGCCGCGACGATCACAACGGATTCGAAGAGCGGTTGCACGGCCAGTATGGAAGTGGATTCGTCCATGTCGACGTCGAGCGGTATGCGCACCCAGGTTGTGCCACGTCTTCGAAGGATACGCCGGTGCGTTGCGCTCGCCCAAGCAGACCCGTCTTTTCCGACGGCAACCGAGAGGAGGTCACGAGTCGTCTGTACGGGCTCGAGACTCACCTGGAGGTTCTGCGAGAGCGCCAGCGCGTGTCCGCCGCTCCCTACGACGAAGGCGCCGCCCTCCGCCCGAGCGGCAATGGCCGAGAGGTGTCCGGTGCGCCCCCAAGGAATCGCCGGGACCATGCCGAGGTCGAGGCGCGCGAGGCTTCCGTCGTCACCGCACGCGACGAGAGCCCCACCGGTCAAACGCGTAACCGCTTTCAGGACGGCGGTGCTCTCGATGGTGCGAACCGTTGGAGCCCTGCCCACGCTCGCCTCTACGCAGACGCCCTTCGGTCGCGAGCGGCGACCACCGACGAGAACGATGCCCGACCGGTCGACGAACGCGCCGCGCAAATGGATGTCGTCGTCGGGGACGCGCCAAGGTTGCGCGTCACCCTGTTCGGTGAGCGCGATGACCGTTCCCCGATCGCCATAGAGGAGCAGCGCCGAATCGGGCAGGAGCGCGACGCCGGAGATGACGCCATGGTCGAGCCATCCTGGCAGCGGAAGGGTGGCCCACGCAGAGCCCGCCCAGCGGTAGAGCCCGAGCGCGCCGAGCGCGAAGGCGCCTCGCCCGTCGGCGGCGATGATGGCCGTGCGGAGCCGATCTTCGTGGGGCAACGCGCCGATGGTCCGAAATGCGAGCGGACTCGGCGAGGCTTCGGCAGGCGGGTTGACCGACTCGACGGGCCGGAGCTTCGCCGCCAGAGGTGTCGGGTTCGACGGCCGGAGCGGCCCCCCTTCGGACGACACGGAGCGAAGCAGCGGCTCGACGGCGTCCCAAAATTCTCGAATGCTGGCGGGCCTGTCGTCGGGGTTTGGCTGGGTGGCGCGCGCGAGGTGGATGTCGAGCTCTTTGCAAAGCTCCGCGCGTTCGCGCAGCTCGACGGGAATCGATCCCGGCACGCCGGCGAACGAAGGGCGGGGCCCCGTCATCATGCGCTCGATCAAGCGAAGCGCGTTGTCGCCCTGCCGAAAACTGAAGGCGGGAGAACCCGTGAGGCACTCGAAGAGGATCGCGGCAAACGAGAAGACATCGGTGCGCGCCGTGACGCGTTGATTTCCGCGCTCGTATTGCTCGGGCGGCGCGTAGCCGAGCGTGGCGCCCGCCAACATGGTCGTCTTGGGCGCGTTGAGATCGACCAGCTTGGCCAAGCCGAAGTCGGTCACCTTCACGACTTCGGTGCCGTGCTCGCTCGTCACCAAGATGTTCGACGGCTTGAGGTCTCTGTGGATAATGTTCTGCGCGTGCACCGAGGTGAGCGCCCACGCGACCTGGCGCAAGAGCCGGCGCGCGCGCGCCACCGAGAGCCCTGCGCCCTGCTGATCTTGAATCAGCTGAGCGAGCGTCATGCCGTGCACGTACTCGAGCACGGTGAAAGGCAGCTCTACCTTGTCGAGCGGCGAGGAGTTCGGCGGCGAGAGCGCGGCGACGCCGTGATCGTAGAAGCGCACGAGGTTCGGGTTGGGATTGGCCTGCGCACCGAGCTGACGCAACACGGCGGCCTCGCGCTGAAACCGGCGCAGCGTATCGTCGGTCAAGCCGTCGGGCCGCAGCACCTTGATGACGATGGCGATGCCGTCGGGTTCGTCGTAGTTGCCTTTGTAGATCCAGCCTTGCCCACCTTCGCCGATGAGCTGGCGAAGGTGGAAACGAACGCCGTCGGTGCCCTGGAGCACGTACCCGACCAAGTGGTCGCGCAACAGAGCGACGCGCGGGTCGGCCGGATGCATGGATGAGCAGCGTAACCCGGAATCTGGGCGCTGGCGCGGCTTTGTAATCCCGCGAAATGACGTTAGGCGCGGCGTTATTCGGGGAGGAGTCTCAGCAGGTTTTCTCGGCTCGTCAGGCCCACGTGCTGAGCCTTCCGCTCGCCGCCGACGAACACCATCACCGTGGGAACGCCGCGGATGCCGTATTTGGCGCTCACCGTGGGGGACTCGTCGATGTCGAGCTTGCCCACCTTG
>DATEMX010000772.1:0-3084 GCA_035275365.1 Polyangiaceae bacterium
CCAGTGCGGATAAACGATGAAGTGCGTAGGCAGACGTTCGGGCGACGTCCGCAGCACACGCTCGTAGTGCTCGAATCGCGAGCCCGCCCCGGCGACCCAATAGGGCGCCTCGCCCGGCGTGGTGAGGCCGACCACGTCGAACGTACGCTTGCCGCTCAAGTAGCTGATGGCACCGGTGTCGTTCACGCCGATGCGTGCCCCCGATTCGAGCGCCGCCCGAGCCCATTTTCCGAGGGCGACCTGCTGGCGATCGATCGCCGATGCGCTCCCCGCGAGATCGTCGACCGTCCACCCGAGCTTCGAGGCGAGCGCGCCGGCGAAGAGGCCGCTCACGACGGCAGCCACGACGCGAAAGCGCGGCCGAATCGCCGCCAAGGCCTCGGCCAGGCAAAAGGCGAGGCAAGCGAGGCCCACGAACCAGGCGAAGGCGAAGGGCCACAGATAGCGCAGGCGGTTCCAGAGGAACGTAAGGTAGGTGCAAGGGATGAGCATGCAGAGCGCCATCGCGAAGACGAGCGAGCCTCGCAGAAGCTTGCCGCGGATGTACCCCGCCGTGGGAATGGCCACGAGCGCGGCGAGCGCGAAGGGCTTCGCGCCGCTTGGGATGTAGACGGCGCTCCACTCGCGACCGTCGACGATGACGTCGAAGAACAGCCGCAGGTTGTCGCGCACGGCAAGGACCAGCGCCGCTCCGTGGCCGTAGTACGGGTTGCCGGGCAACCATTTGACGATCGTCGTCGACGACGTCGTGCGCCCCGTCATGGCCAGCGTGAGAAGAGGGACGGCGACGAGACCGGCGAGCGGAATGGCAGAAGCGCGGCGTCCGCTTTGGTGCGGCGCCGCTACGAGCATCACGAAGACGAGCAGCGAAGCCAGCATGCCCTCGGGCCGCACGAAGGGCGCGAAGGCCGCCAAGATCGACAGCGAGCGGAGCCGTTCGCGCGTCCGCTCTTCCGGCGCTGCCTCGCCCCACTCGATCGCGCGCCTCAGCGTGAACGCCAAGATCCACGCGAGCGGGACCACTTCCATGCCGCTCGCCGCGCACCAGAGATAGCCGCCGAAACAGAGCACCATCGCCCCGGCGCCGGCGGCAGCTCCTCGCCCGGTGAGGGGCAACGCGAGACGGTAGGTTTCGACGGCGAGCGCCCCCAGCGCGACGAACCCGAAGAGCCACGCGGCCCACACGATCGCGAGCTCGCGCAGACCGAGCAGATAGAAGGGCGCGAGCAGGAGCGGCCACGCGAGGCTCGTGGCTCCGGAGCTGTACGGATCGCCCTCCGAGTAGGAAAAGAAGTGCCCGCTCGCCAGCCGCTTGGCGTATTGGAAATGGATGAAGGCGTCGTCGAGCGGTACGGCCGGGTGCCCGCACTTCGCGAGCACCGCCGAGATGGCGTAGGCGGCGATGCCGGCCGTGGCCAGGGCGACCGGAGCGAAAGGCAGAAAGCGTTGGACCGGCAGCGGGCGGCGCATCGGGGACACGGGGTGCGCCAGGTTAGAACGAGACGCGAGCCATCTCGACGCGAATCGGCTAATCAACCCGCACCGTGCAACCCGACGAGCCCCAAGGCGCCGCATCTTCGAAAGCCCTCATCGACGAACATCGCGAGCGTTATGCCCGCGCTCCGATGCTGCCGGCGAAAGACGACGTCGAGCTTCGAAGCTTGGTCGACGCGGCGGGGCGACACGTCGAAATCGAGGTAGGTCCAGGACGCGGCGGGTTCATGCTGGAGCGGCTCGCCGCTCGCGCCGACGTTGCCATGATCGGCTTCGAAGTAAAGCGCAAATGGGTCACGCTCGTGAACGAGCGGCTCGAGCGTCAGGGCGTGGGGGCGCGGGGCAAAGTGTTCGCCGACGACGCCGGCCTCGCCCTTCCCCGGCTCGTGCCAAACGGATCGATCGGCGCCCTCTACCTTCATTTTCCCGACCCGTGGTGGAAGAAGCGCCACGAAAAGCGCCTCGTGATGAGAGCGCAGTTTCTCGATCAGGTCGCACGTCTGCTCAGGCCGGGCGGAGAATTTTTCGTGCAGACCGACGTCGAAGAGCGGGCCGAGCGCTACGAAATGCAGATCGCGGCGCACCCGGCGTTCGAACCTCTCGGCGACGGAGAAGCGCCTCGCTCGCCGCGCCTCGCCGACAATCCTTACCAAGCGCGGAGCCATCGCGAGCGCCGCGCGATCGCCGACAGAATCCCCGTCTACCGGCTGCGATTCTCGAAAAAAGCCAGGTAACTTTTCTCTATCCCCCGAGCTCTCGGAGACGATAGTCTCGGGCGAGATGCGTCGAATCATCGCAGCTCTGGTCTTCGCCTCGTCGCTCGGCGCCGCCTCGTGCGTGACCTACTCCGAAGCGCTGAACCGGGGTCAGCGGCACTTTCAGGCGAACGAATACGAACGCGCGCTCGCCATCTGGCGTTCGCTCGAGAACGACACCGACTCGCTCTCCGCCAACGATCGCACGCGTTACGCCTATCTGCGCGGGATGACCGATTACCGCATGACGCTGCGAAGCGACGCGCGTCATTGGCTCTCGCTCGCCCGCGCCTACGAGCAGGCGAGCCCGGGCGGCATCGAAGAGAGCTGGCGCGATCGCATGAACGAAGCCCTGAAAGACCTCGACAACGAGGTGCACGGCGGCGGTGAGGCGATGGCGACCGCGACCGATGGCGGGGCCAAATAGCGCACGAAGAGCGGGTGTTCTTCTCCTCGCGTCGCTCGCCAGCGGGTGCGGGCCCAAGTCGCCCGCGGCGCCGCCTTCCAAAGAGCCGGTGATCGAAGCAACGCCGACGGTCATCACGCCGCACGACGACGAGGCGCCGGAGCAAATGTTCGAGCGGGCGCGCGGGCTCTTGATCATGAACCGCGGCGCCGACGCGGCGCGGCTCTTCGATCGATTGGCCGAGCAAGGCGGTCGGCTCACGCCGCTGGCTCGCTTCAACGCCGGCATCGGCTGGGAACAGGCCGGCGACCGAGCGACGGCCCTTCTTCGCTTCCGGACGGCGGCCGTGCTCGCTCCCACGGGAGAAGCCGGTAAGTGGGCGCGCCTCCGGCAGGCACGCATCGAAGGGTACGCCGAGCAATGGACCGA
>DATEMX010000773.1:0-2322 GCA_035275365.1 Polyangiaceae bacterium
CGGAGGCGTTCCCGTTGCTCGTCTCACCCGTGGCGTGTTTGCCGCCGCACGCCGCAGCGACAAGCGCGATGGCCATCACTCGAAAGATGGGAGGTCTCGTCAAGACTCGGCTCCGAAGGCTCGATGCAGACGACCTCAGCCTAGCAGCCGTGCGATATCGCGCTAGCAGGCCGTGTGATATCGAGACGCCGTCGGCGACGACCAACCCCGAAGGCCGTCCTCCTTCATGGGTGGCGTGTTCCGTAGCGGCGTGCTCCGTGCACTTGTAGCCGAGGCTTACCGTGGCGAGCGACCGGCCGGAATTGCTCCGACTCGCGGAGCGTTCCTCGATAGAGATAGAGTGGGAGGTGAGCTCCCGAGCCCATGCCGAATCATGCCATTTCCGCGGTGACCCTCCGGACCGTCCTCCGGCGTTGGGCTTCCTTCGCGGGGGCTTGCATGGGACTCGCAACCGCAACAGGGTGCCTGCGCGCGCCCAACGAAACGCTCGATCGCGAAGGCGGCGTCGGCACGATTGTCGCGGCGTCTGCACCGGTCGCGCTGCTCACCGCGCCGCCGAAGGCACCGCTGCCCGTCGTACCGCCGACGGCAACGGAAGCCGGCTCGTGCCCCGGCGAAGGCAACGAAGACAAGAGCGTGGGACTCGTGATCTCGCCTTTGCGCGCCGTCGCCGGCGCGCCGCTTCGCGTTTTAGCGGCAACGCTGAAGAGCCCCGAGCAGCTCGCGATTCGCATCGAAACCGCCAAGGGCGAGCTCGTCCAAGCGGACACCATCTACCGCGGCGGCACGCCCGCGATGACGGTAGCGCGGTTGGTTCCCAAGACCGGTGGCGTCCTTCGCGTCGTCGTCGGACGCGGCGGGACCGGGATGCGATGCGCGAGCGTCCACGTCTTCGATAGATCGGCACCCACCCGTGCGCGCCGCGCGCGCGAAAAAGCAGTGTGGCCCGTCGCCCGAACTTGGAGCGGCGCCGAGGAAGCGCTCTACAGCGCTTGGGTTCGCGAAATGTTTCATGCGCCGCGCGGCGAAGAGCTCGCTTTCGCGCGGCTCGACGCGGTGACGTCGAATCGAGAACGCAACGTGCTCTTCGACCACTTCGGCTGGGCCGAAGACAGCACCGACAAAGCGCTGAGCCTCAAGCCCGACTGCGCAGACACGCCCTATTTTCTCCGCGCCTATTTCGCATGGAAGCGAGCTCTCCCTTTCGCCTACCGGCATTGCTCGTCGGGCGACGAGACCTCACCGCCCCGCTGCGGTAAGCCGCGGACGACCCTCGAGCCGCCGGACTTGCCCAGCAAGCTGCCCGTCCTCTGGAACGAGCTCACTCAGGTCGCGCGTTTTTTTCCGCGCTCGCTCGGTGAGGTGCATACGGGAAATACGCGCGTCCCTTTCGACGACGACGAGAACGACTTCTACGCTCTCGAGCTCTCGCGGAGGGCCCTTCGCCCGGGAGCGGTGTACGCCGATCCATACGGCCACGTATACTCCGTCGTCGAGTTCATGGAGCCCGAGGGTTCGCTCCCCGGCGTTCTCTACGCGGTCGACGGACAGCCCGACGGGAGCATCACGCGCAAGCGCTTCTGGGAGGGTAACTTCATGTGGAACCCCGACCCAATGCTCGGCGGGAGCGGCTTCAAGGCGTTTCGGCCGCTCGTGGCGAAATACGCCGAGGGTGAGCAGGCCATCGCCAGCATGACCGACGCGCAAATCGCACAGCACCCCGACTACGGTGACGTATCGAGTGCCCAGAAGAAGCTCGACGCCAACGCGTTCTACGACACCATGGATCGCCTGATCACGCCGAGCGTGCGTGATCCCTTCGCCGCGCAAGAGGAAATGGTGCGAGCGCTCGCGGAGGCAGCGAAGGTACGGGTGACCTCGGTCGGCAACGCCGCGCCCTATTTTGCCGAGCACCCCGGCGCCGTCATCCCGTTGCCCGCCGGTCCGGAGATCTTCGAGACCACGGGGCCGTGGGAGGATTTCTCGACCCCCGCGCGCGATCTTCGACTGCTCATCGCCATGGACGTCGTCAATCATTTCGAGGACAAGGTGATCCGTCAATCGGCGGCATTCGGCGCCACCCCGGGCGCTGCAACGGAAACGTTGCGCCAACGACTCGCCGAACACCGCAAGGCCATGCTCGAGAGCGACGCACTCGCTTTTTCCTACGAGCGCAGCGACGGCTCGCCCAGGCGGCTCACTTTGGCCGAGCTCATGACGCGCGCTTCGTCGTTCGAGAGCGCGTACAACCCCAACGATTGCCCCGAGTACCGGTGGGGCGCGCGCTCAGGCGACGAATCATCCACCTGCGCGCGCCGCGCG
>DATEMX010000774.1:0-4517 GCA_035275365.1 Polyangiaceae bacterium
GCGCCGGATCTTCCCGGCTTCGGCGAGAGCGAGAAGCCCTCCCCTGCCCGCTACCCCTATGGAATCGAGTCGTTCGCCGAGGCCATGGTCGACATGATCGCGGGGCTCGAGCTCGGCCGGGTATCGGTCGTCGGTCATTCCTTGGGCGGCGCCGCGGCCCTCACGCTCGCCGCCGAACACCCCGAGCTCGTCGAGCGCCTCGTCTTGGTCGGCGCCATGAGCTACCCGTGGCGGCTCGATCTGAGGTCGCGGCTTCCGCTCTTGCCATTCTTCGGCGGGTTCATGTTCAAGCAGCTCTATGGCCGCGGCTCGTTTCGGCGGCATTTCCGCGACAACGTCTTTGCGTCAGGATTCACATTGCCCGTCGACCGAATCGACAGATACTACGATCAGTTCAACACGCCGGCCGCGCGCGAAAGCGCGCACGCCGTACTGCACTCGATCCGCGACACCAGGCCCATCGTGGCGCGCATCAGCCGCGTCACCGCGCCGACGCTCGTCGTCTGGGGAAGGCGTGATCGCATGTTCCCCGCTTCGTACGGCCAGAGGCTCGCGCGCGAAATCGTGGGAGCTAGGCTCGACGTGCTCGACGCCGGGCACTCGCCCAACGAAGAGCGGCCCGACGAGTTCGTGCGCAGCGTGAGCCGATTTTTGGCGAAGAGCTAACGATGGATCCCCGCGCGCTCTCGCGTTTCAAGAAGAACAAGGGCGCGATGCTGGGGGCCGGCATCGTCTCCTTTCTCGTGCTCTTCGCGATCTTCGCGCCGCTCGTGGTCGGGCAGGACCCGTTCGAGAGCGACTTCGCGCACGGGCGCCTGCCCGTCGGGCTGCCGGCACCGCCGAGCCTTCGCCACCCGCTCGGCACCGACGTTCTCTACCGCGATCAGCTCGCTCGCCTCGCCCACGGCGCGCGCCTTTCTCTGGAGATCGGGTTCGCCGCGAGCGCGATCTCGCTCTCGGTCGGCGCCGCCGCGGGGATCGTCGCCGGATTCTCGCGGGGTCGATCGTGGACCTTGGGTCCCCTTCACTTCGGCCCCGACGACCTCATCATGCGGTTCGTCGACATCGGCCTCTCCTTTCCGTTCTTGCTCCTCGTCATGGCCATCGGCGCAGCGCTCGACCGCACGACCGAGGTCACCATCTTGCTCGTGCTCGGGTTGACGAGCTGGCTCGGCACGGCGCGCATCGTGCGAGCCAAGACGATCCAAATCCGCGACCTCGACTTCGTCGTAGCCTCGCGCGCGCTCGGCCAGCGGACGTGGGTCATTCTCTTGCGTCACGTCCTTCCCAACGTGGGCGGGATCCTCATCATCCTCGGCACCATCTCCATCGCCCAGATGATCTTGGCCGAGAGCGTGCTCAGCTATTTGAGTCTCGGTCTTCCACCGCCGGCGCCCACCTGGGGTCGCATGCTCTTCGATGGTCAAGAGGTCTACACGGCGGCTCCGTGGCTCTTGATCGCGCCCGGAGCGGCTATCTTGCTCGCCGTCCTCGGTTTCAACTTGCTCGGCGAGGGGCTCCGCGACGCCCTCGACCCGAAGGACTCGTGAGCGTGCGCCTTCACTCGCTCCCGCGCGCCTTGGCGCTTGCCGTGCTCGCCCTCGCCTCGTGCGGCGGTCGCTCGAGCCCTATCGGCGAGCGCCGCGACATCCCGCCCCAGCGGGGGGGAACGTTCCGCGTCGCCAGCTTCACCGACGTTCGCAACTTGGACCCCGCGATCGCCTTCGACGAAGCGTCCAAGGCCGTGAGCGAGCTCATCTTCCACCGGCTCGTGGAGTACGATCACCATTCGCGCATCGTCCCCGTGCTCGCCGAAAGCTTCGATGTCTCGAGCGACGGCAAGCGGTACACGTTCAAGCTCCGTGAAGGCGTTCGCTTTCACGACGGAGACGAGCTCACGGCCGACGACGTGAAGCGCTCGATCGAGCGCACGCTCGACGCGAGCTCACCGTGCCCCGCTCCCACGTTCTACAGCAGCATCGCGGGTTTCGACGCCTTCCACAACGGCGCGAAAGACGCGCAGGGCAAAGTCATCGTTGCGCCGCACCTCGACGGCGTGGTGGTCGACGGGCGCTACGCCTTGCACATCGACCTATCCCGACGAGACGCGACCTTCCTTCCCGTGATGACGCTCGACTTCGTGGCGCCCATCTGCAAGAGCGCGGGGTTCAAATACGCGCGCGAGTGGGGCAACCACGCGTGCGGGACGGGGCCCTTTCGTCTGGACTACTGGCAGTCGTCGCGCGAGATCTCACTCGTTCGGCACGAAGGCTATTTTCGGCCCGGGCTGCCCTACCTCGACAGGGTGCAGTGGTTTTTGCTGATGCCCGCGCTCACCCAGCGCTTCAAGTTCGAAGAGGGCGACCTCGACCACCTGCGCGACTTACGCGTCCCCGATTTGATTCACTACCGAAACGACCCGCGCTGGAAGCCGCTCGGCCAGTGGGAGCCGGCCAAGACGACGACAGGCGTCTTCTTCAACACGCAGATGGCTCCCTTCGACAACGTGGAGCTGCGGCGCGCCTTCGCGGCCGCCGTCAATTGGCAGGAGGTGGCGAGCACCAAGCCCGAGCAAGCGCAGACCACGCCGGAGATGGTCCCCCCCGCCATCGCCGGGCACGACCCTTCGTTTCCAGGGCAAAAGTACGACCCCGAGGCGGCGCTCGAACACATGCGCCGCGCGGGTTTTCCCTATGATCCGGTGACCCGAAAGGGCGGCCTTCCCGGGACCGTGCGTTGGCTCGGAATCCCTCAGAGCTTCGCCGGCGAGAGCATGGCGCCCATCGTCCAACAACAAGTGGCCCGCATCGGCATCAAGATGGAAATCAACCTCGTCAGTTGGCCGAGCTTTCTCGCCATGACGGGCAAGCGCAACGCCGCGCAGCTCGGGTACGGCGGCTGGGCGATGGACTTCCCTGATCCGAGCGATTTCTTCGAGCCCATCCTCTCGACCGAAGCCATTCAGGACGAAGAGACGCAAAACGCAGCGTTCTTTTCGAACCCCGAGCTCGATCGCACGCTCAAGGAAGCGCACAGCGAGCTCGACGCCCCCCGGCGCGCGGCGCTGTATCGGCGCTGCGAAGAGATCGTGCGCGACCAAGCGCCCTGGGCAATCGGCGTCGGATACCGGTACTACGAGATCGTGCACCCCTACGTTCACAACTACGTCGTCGACGGCGCACACACCATCGATCTGCGCGAGGTTTGGCTCGACCTCGCCGAGCGAAAGCAGGCTTTGGGCGCACGGTTTCACGGCGATCGGTTGGCGCTCATTCGACCCTGGGGCAAGCGCTAGATGCTGCGCGCCTTCGCGAGACGCCTTTTGTGGTCGTTCTTCACGATCTGGGCCGTGGTCACGCTGGCGTTCGTCATCAACCAGAAGCTCCCCTCCGATCCAGCGCGCGCCATCGCCGGCCCCCAGGCGCGCCCCGCCGACGTCGACCGAATTCGCAAACAGCTCGGGCTCGATCGGCCGCTCGCCACGCAGTACCGCATCTTTATGGGCCGGCTCGTGCATTTGCGCGGTGAAGGCGACCACGCGAGCTGCGCCTCGCTGGGGCCGCTGCACGTCGATCTCGGCGTGAGCTACCAAATTCGAAAACCAGTGGTCGTCGTCCTCGGCGAGCGGCTGCCGCGCACCTTCTTCTTGGCGATCGCCGCGATCTTCGTGCAGGTCGTCATCGGGGTGGGCGCCGGCGTCGCCGCCGCGGTGCGGCGCAATACGCTGCTGGACTACGGGGCCGTCGGGCTCACGCTGGTCGGCATCAGCGCGCCCACGTTTCTCACGGGGATTTTTCTGCAGTATGTCTTTGCCTACCAGCTCGGGTGGCTCCCCCTCGACGGGTTCGGCCTTTCATTCGGGGAGCATGTGGTCTGCATCGTCTTGCCCGCCCTCACGTTGGGCATCGCCGGTGCCGCCTACTACACGCGGCTCGTTCGTGACGACATGATCGATCTCTTGAAGCAAGATTTCGTGCGCACGGCGCGCGCCAAGGGCGTCGCGCCATTCGGCGTCGTGGTGAAGCACGCCCTGCGCAACGCGCTCATGCCGATCGTTACCGTCATCGGCCTCGACTTCGGCACGTTGGTGGGCGGCGCCATCGTCACCGAGAAGCTGTTTCGCTGGCCGGGGCTCGGGCAGCTCTCGGTCGACGCCGTGTTCGATCGCGATGCGCCCATCATCATGGGCACCGTCATCGTCTCGTCGACCGCTATCGTTTTGGCGAACTTGCTCGTCGATCTCTCGTACACGCTGCTCGACCCGCGGGTGCGCTCGCGCTGACCTCTGGCGCCTTGCCGGTCCACGACGGCCTTGCCGGTCCAAGAGGCACCCAAGCCGCAAAGCCGCCAAGAGGCTTCGCCAACGGGAGTGTTAACACTACTTCGCCAGATTTTTCTTTCCATTCGGTGCGAACTGTGTTCCATAGCTGAGGATGGATCTCGGCACTGGATGGGAGAAGCAACTGGATCGATGGCTCGCGCCGTTCCTCGATGTGCTTGGCGACAAGCGGCGACGG
>DATEMX010000775.1:0-5307 GCA_035275365.1 Polyangiaceae bacterium
AGAACAACCATTGGGCCATCAGCTTGCCGGTGGCCAAGCAGAGCGCATCGCTCACGATCGCCGTGAAGGGGCGTGCCTACGGCGTGCCCGGCGTCCGCGCCGACGGCAACGACGTCTTCGCCGTCCACGAGGTCCTGAAGAAGGCCATCGCGTCGGCGCGCTCCGGCGGCGGGCCGACGCTCGTCGAGCTCGTGACGTACCGAATCGCTCCGCATTCCACGAGCGATGATCCGTCTCGCTACCGCTCGAACGACGACGTCGAAGGGTGGGTCCGCAAGGATCCCATGGATCGGCTGGTGCGCTACCTCCGCGAACAAGACCTCCTGTCGCCCGAAGCCGAGGCGTCGATCGACCAGGAGCTCGAGGCGGAGATCGCGCGGGCCATCACCGAAGCCGAGTCGAGCGCACCGCCCGCCCGGTCGACGATGTTCGACGATGTCTACGAGGAGCTCCCCTGGCACCTCGTCGAAGAGCGCGACGAGCTCGAGCGAACGACCAAATCCAAGCTTTGACGTCGTTGTGTAGAGACGGCCGAACGTCGCGTCGTCGCGTTTGCAGTGGCGTTCTGTAGCGGGCGCGAGCAGGTCTCAGTCGTTCGCCAGCAGACGCTAAGAGCCGGCCAAGGGCCGGCTCGCCAAAAGAACGCCAAGATTTTGTTTTGGGCTCGCGCCCCCGCCAGCCCCGTCGAGTCGACAGCAAACGCCCTCTCTCCGTTCGATCGCCAAGTGCAAGCACTACCCTCGCGATCCATCGCCCCAACCCAAGATTCTCTTTTGGCGTTCTTGGCGAGCCGGCCTCTCGGCCGGCGCTTGGCGGCCTTTCTGCCCATCTGAGAGATCGGCAAACGCTCGCGTCAGTCGGCAGGTGCGGCGACTTCATCGACAATAGCGGCCGTCGGTGCGCGGGATGAGCTTGGCGGTTTCGTGTGTTTGAGCTAGGTGCTACACCGACAACGAGGAGACTAGCGATGGCGAACAGAAGTTACGATGCAGTGGTGATCGGCGGCGGCCCCGGCGGCTATTCATGCGCGATTCGGTTGGGCCAGCTCAAGCAAAAGGTCGTCTGCATCGAGAAAGAGGAAGTCGGCGGCGTTTGCCTCAACTGGGGCTGCATCCCTTCGAAGGCGCTCATCGCCGCGTCGCACCTCTACGAGAAGGCGCAGCACGGCGCCTCGATGGGCATCAAGATTTCGGGCATCGAGCTCGACGTCAACGCCATGCAGGATTGGAAGGGCGGCATCGTCAAGAAGCTGACCGGCGGCGTGCGCGGTCTCTTGAAGGGCAACGGGGCCGAGCTCATGGCCGGCACGGCCACGCTCACGGGCCCGAGCACGGTCGAGGTAACCTCGGCCGACGGCAAGAAGGAAACGATCGAAGCCAAGGCCATCGTGCTCGCGACGGGCTCTTCGACGATCGAGATTCCGTCGTTCAAGTTCGACAAGGGCGTCATCGGCGCCAAAGAAGCGGTGAGTCTGCGCGAAGTGCCGAAGCGCATGATCGTCATCGGCGGCGGCGTCATCGGGCTCGAGCTCGGCTGTGTCTACCAAAAGCTCGGAGCGGCCATCACCGTCGTGGAGATGACGCCCACGCTGCTGCCGGGGACCGATCCCGATTGCACCGCGGTGGTCGAGCGCAAGATGGTCAAAAACGGCGCCAAGATCCTGAAGTCGGCCAAAGCGCTCGGCTACGAACGCATGAAAGACGGCTCGCTCGCGGTGCGCATCGAGGTCGCGGGCAAGCTGGAGACCATCGAGACCGACTGCGTGCTCGTGGCCGTGGGCATGCGCCCCAACTCCAAGGGCATCGGCCTCGAAAAGGTCGGGGTCAAGGTCGACGAGCGGGGCTTCGTCCCCACCGACAAGTTTTGCCGCACCAACATCCCGAGCATCTACGCCATCGGCGACCTCAGCGGCGCGCCGCTCCTCGCCCACAAGGCCTCCAAAGAAGCCGAGATCGCGGCCGAGGTCATCTCCGGACACAAGGCCGCCAAAGACTGGGTTTCCATCGCGGCGGCGACGTTCACCGATCCCGAAATCGCATCGGTGGGGCTCACCGAATCGCAGGCCAAGGAGAAAGGCTTCGAAGTGCAGATTGGCCGTATGCCGTTCTCCGCGAGCGGTCGCGCCATGGCCGTCTCGGAGACCGAAGGTTTCGTGAAAATGGTGGCCGACAAGAAGACCCACCAGCTCCTCGGTGTCCATATCGTGGGGCCCTCGGCCAGCGATCTGATCAGCGAAGGCGCCCTGGCTCTCGAAATGGCAGCGTTTTTGGAGGACATCGGCCTCACGATTCACCCTCATCCCACACTCGGCGAGGCGGTGATGATCTCGGCCCAGCACGGGCTCGGTCAGGCGATCGACATTCCCAATCGCTAGCGCTTCGCGGACAGGGGCCAGTGCCGCACGGCAAAAATTTGCGTTCTCGGATTCGAGAGCGGTGCCGTGGGGTGGGGCCCTGTTCCGGGCGAATCCCCCGGAGACCAAGGGATGTCGGGCCAGACTTTGGCCAAGCGGCACGAGTGTCGCGTATTCTGGCGGCATGGCCGAGCGCATCGTCGTCGCGTTTTTCGCGGAGGTCGAACCCGCGACGCTCGCTTTCGGCGATGCGCACGCCAAGGCGCTCATCGAGCTTCGTTCCCAAGCGGAGGCGCAAGGTGGCAGGCTGTCCGCCGTGGGCGCGGAGGTCGTCGTCTTCGACTTCGCGTCCGACGAGCTCGAAGAGGCGGTCGGCCTGGCGCTCTCGGCGATCGAAACGCGCAAGGCCGCGGAGTCGCCGCGGCTCTGCGTAGGAATCGCGCGCGGCGAGCTGACGCCGCTCGCCGACACGGGGTCCCTCGCGGCCCCGAGTTGGGGTCCGCCTTTGGTGGTCGCGATCGGCCTCGCGAACACGGCCCGCAAGGATGAGATCCTCGTCGATCCCGCGATGGCGGAGGTCTTGGGCGGCGAGGTGCTGACCACCGGCAGTCGCGTCGGAAAGCAGGGAAAGCGGCGCGTGCGCGGTCTCGTTCTCGACGCGCGACACCCGTTTCGCAGGCAGACGGTGGAGGAGAACATTGCGCGCCTCTCTCGCCCGGCGTTCGCGCTCTACCACGGCCTCGTCGCCGAGGTGCTCACGGTGCGAGCTCCTCTCACGGTCGTGCGGGCCGACGCCGGGTTCGGAGGTACCCGTCTACTCGAGGAGATCGGCGTGGCGCTCCTGCCGGGTCGCTCGCTCTACCTCACGGCGGCAGGCGCGGAGCCGCTCGGTGCGCTCCGGCGTGCTGTCGCGCGATCACTCGCGTCGGGTGGAGCACTCTTGCCGGGCCAGCTCGCGCCGTCGCTCGAAGGTGGGCTCGAGCGTCTCCTCGCCGGCGAGGGGCTCCCCCTCGAACGAGCCGCAGAGCTCGTGGCCCTCTGGGTTTCTCTCCCGCCCCGCCACGGTGACGGCGCCAAAAGCGCCGACGGTCATGCGCACGTAACCGGGGCCGCCCTCGTCGACGACGCCATGGAGATCGACGATCCGTCACTCGAGGCCGTCGTGAAGGCGGCGCGGCTCCTCTCCGAACCGTTGCCGCTGGTGGTGCGCCTCGACGGCACCTCGCCCTTGCCCCCCGCCTTCGAAGGCATGAGATCCTCCGAGATCCGCCTTGCTGCTTTCTCCCGCGTCGCCGGGGAGAAGCTGGCGAGTGACGTTTCGTCGGGCCAGCTCGGGACCGAAGCTTCCAAACGTTGGGCTCGGCGCGGGCGCTACGTACCCCTGGCGATCGTCGAAGCCGTGGCCGAGGGCGCCACGAGCGGCGAGCTTCGGTGGATCGACGACCTAGCCGTGCCGCGCGATCGCAGCCCCGGAAAAAAACCTCAGTACGACGCACGCGAATGGATCGCGCGACGGCTCGCGTTCGCTCCCCCCGCCGACGTCGCCGTGCTCGAGGCCATCGCCACGCTCGGTGTCGTCGTCCCCACGTCGCTCGCGCGCGAGTTCGTCGCCAGGGTTTGCGCGGGCGACCCCGATCTGCGCTTCGCGTCGCTCCGCAAGAGCCGCTGGCTGAGAGACGACATGGCGGAGTTCTGCGCGCTGCCGTCGCACACCCATCGCGACGCCGTGCTCGCGGGCAGGGCGCCCGAGCGCGCCGTCCTTCTGCATGAAGTGGCGAGCTTCGTCGTGGCTGCGCGGGGCGGTAGGCTCGCGCACGCCGAGGCCGCTCGGCACGCCGTGATGGCCGGCAACGCCGGTCGCGCCGCCGAACTCGCGCTAGTAGCGGCGCGAGCGTGCAGTGAGCTTCGACTCGACGCCGCAACCGAGGCCCTTTTGGCGTTTGCCGGCGCGCGCCCCGAAGACATTGCACCACCGCCGCTCACGCTGCCGGCCAACACTTGGATTGAAGCGCTGCGCGCGAGCAGCGACGGCGTCAAGAGTCGCCTCGAGGCCATCGCCGCGCTCACCAAGGGACAGACCGCCGAGGCGCTCAGCGTCCTTCGCGAGGGCGTGGAGGAGGCGCGACAAGGACCTCCCGCAGTTCGCTCGCGCGCTTCGCTCGCGTATGGCATCGGTCTGGCGGCGGTCGGGCGCCACGGCGAGGCTCTCATGTCGGCGCTCGATGCTCTTGCGCGCGCACGCGAGGTGGGCGAAGCGCGCGGGGAGCAGGCGTGCGCGCGGTTTCTCGCACGCCTCTCGGTCGCGGCCGGCTACGACGACGCGGCGGTCAAATGGCGGGCGATTCTGGCTGGCTAGCTTCGCCCTTTTCGGCGTCCCAAACCTCGCGCAAGATCTCGGCGACGGCCTCGTAGAGGGCCTCGGGGATAGTGTCACCGACCTCGAGCTCGCGAAGGGCGCGAGCGACGGGAACGTCGTGAATGATCGGAACGCCGTAGGCGCGCGCGGCCTCCTTGATGCGTTGGGCCAGCTCGCCATCGCCCGTCGCGACGACGGTGGGGGCTTCGTCTTCACCGTCGACGTAGCGCAGTGCCGTGGCGAGGTGCTCCGGGTTCACGATCACCACGGTAGCATCGCGGACGGCGTTAACGGTCGCGGCGGTCAACATTTCTTGGTGAGCGCGCTGGCGAGCGGCCTTCTGCTGCGGGTCGCCCTCGCTCTCGCGTTGTTCGCGGGTGATCTCGGCCTTCGTCATCTTGAGCTTCGCTCGAAAGGCGCGCTGGATGATCACCAGATCGAGCAGCGCGAAGGCGAGGCCCACGAACGCGGCGCCACGCGCCACTCGGCGCGCGCCGACTTCGGCTACGGCGACCGCCGCGCTCGGATTTCCCAAAGCGTGCGCGAGATCGCCGGCGTGCCGCGCTATCGCTTGCCAAGCGAGAATACCGACGGCGAA
>DATEMX010000776.1:0-4324 GCA_035275365.1 Polyangiaceae bacterium
GCACGCGCCCGAGCTCGCCGCATCGTCAGCCGAGTCCGCCGCCGCCGAGCTCATCGAGCGGCACCGGCAGGGCATCGCCCGAGCGGCGGAGCGCCGCGAAATCGAGCGCCAGTTGGCCGACGCCGAGCAGCTCTGCGCCGAGCAGATCGAGCGGCAGAGCGCCGCAGAGAGAGAGCTCGACGATCTGGTCCGCGCCGCGGGCGTGGGCGGCGTGGCCGATCTCGAGGTCGCCGAGGCGCGCTCCGAGGAAGCGCGCAAGCTGGACGAAGAGCTCGCCGCGTTGGACGCGCGGCTCTTCGAGCTCGGCGGCAACGCCGACACGCTCCGCGCCGAGCTCGGAGGCGAAGACCTCGACGCCGTGACCGCGCGGCTCGAAGGCGCCGACGAAGAGCTCGACCAACTCCGCCGCCACGGCAGCGAGCTCGACGTTCGCATCGGCGGCGCGCAGAGCGGGCTCCTCGACCTCGAGCATCCGCGCGCCAAAGCCGCCGAGGCGGCGGCCGAGGCCGAGAGCTGCCTCGCCCGCGTGCGCAACCTCGCCGAGAGCTACATCAAGGTCAAGGTGGCGGGGGCCCTTCTCTCGCGCGAAATCGAGCGCTACCGCAAAGAAAACCAGGGGCCCATCGTAAGCCGGGCGAGCGAGCTCTTTCACCGCCTCACCCTGGGCTCGTTCGCGGCGCTCACGACCACGTTCGACGAAAAGGACCAGCCCGTCTTGCGCGGCGTGCGGACCGACGGCAGCGAGATCGCCATCGACGGCATGAGCGACGGCACGCGCGATCAGCTCTTTTTGGCCCTGCGCCTTTCGACCCTCGAGCGCTACGTCGCGGCGCACGAACCGATGCCGCTCGTCCTGGACGACATCCTGGTGCACTTCGACGACGATCGCGCGCGCGCCGCGCTCGAGGTGCTCGGCGACCTGGCAACGCACACGCAGGTGCTCTTTTTCACGCACCACACGCGGCTCGTCGATCTGGCGACGCAGACCCTCCCCAAAGGCAAGGTGTTCGTGCGCGAGATCGACCGGCCACTCCCCTCCCCTTCTGCTAGTGTCGCGGCCAACGGAGCTCAGAAATGACCCAATTTAGCAAGACCTTCCTCGACGAAAGCATCGCCCTCATCCAGAAGCTCGACACGAGCGTCATCGAAGCCGTCGCCGAAGGGCTCGCCAAGGTGCGGGCCGACGGCGGCAGGCTCTTCATCCTCGGAGTCGGCGGTTCGGCGGGGCACGCCAGCCACGCCGTCAACGACTTTCGCAAAATCTGCGGCTTCGAGGCCTACACGCCCACCGACAACGTCTCCGAGCTCACCGCACGCGTGAACGACGAAGGTTGGGACACGTGCTTTTCGGAATGGCTCAAGGGTTCGCGTCTCCGCAAGGGCGACGGCCTGCTCGTCTTTTCGGTGGGCGGCGGCAACCGCGAGAAGAACGTCTCGGTGAACCTCGTTCGTTGCCTCGAGCTCGCCAAGGAAGTGGGCGCCTCGGTATACGGCGTCGTCGGGCGCGACGGCGGCTACACGAAGCAGGTCGCCGACGCGTGTGTCGTCATTCCGACGGTGTCTCCCGATCGCGTCACCCCTCACACCGAGGGCTTTGCCGCGGTGATCTGGCACCTGCTCGTCAGCCACCCCAAGCTCGCCGCCAGGGCCACGAAGTGGGAGTCGGTCGTGGGGCCAGCCCGGTAGTTTCTGCAGAGCGGGCTCACAGGCGTGGTGTCGGCTGGCCGCGAATGAGGTAGTCTTGGCCACATGAAAGCCGAGATGCTGCTGCCTGTCGTGCTGTGGGTGGTCTCGTGCGGCGGCGGCGCCGCATCTTCTCCCCCAGCCGAGCCGCCGCAAGCGGCCACGCCCGCCGCGGCCGTCGACATGCCCGCTCCGCAAGCCGCCGCGCAACCAGCGCAAAGTGACGCTGGACCGCCCGGTCCGTCGACGGCCAAATTCGAAGAAGCCATGGCCTCGGCGCCGTCGAGCGGAACGACGAAAGTCGATTTCCCCCCGCATGCCGGCGTCGAAGCGGCGATCAAGGCGGTGCCCCAAGGAGCGCCCCGCCTCAACATGAGCAACGACACCCTGCAGGGCCCGCTCCTCGACCTGAAGCACTACGAGAAGTGCAAGGTGCCGCGCACGACCAAGGTCGCCCTCAACGTGGCCGTTTACGACGGCGCCGCAGTGGGCGTCGACGTCGTCACCAAGCCGAAGAACGCGAAGCTCGAGCAGTGCCTCGACGGCGTCGTGCGCGCTATGTCGTGGGACAAGGTGCCTTCGCTCAACCAAGTGAACGTCAATTTTTGAATTGGACCGCAGGTAACATGGACCGACCCACCGCAACGTTCGACGAGTTCTGGCCGGAATACGTTCGCGCCCACTCGAACAAGACCAATCGCACCCTGCACGTCGTCGGCATGGGCCTCGCGCTCGCCTGCGTCCTCGCGGCGATCGTCAAGCGGCGGCCGCTCTTGCTCTTGGCCGCCCCCATCTTCGGCTACGGGTTTGCTTGGGCCGGCCATTTCTTCGTCGAGAAGAACAAGCCGAGCACTTTTTCGCATCCTCTCCACAGCCTTCGCGCCAACCTGCTGCTCTTCTGGAAGACGGTTTGCGGCGACATGGACGCCGAGGTGGCGCGCATCGTCGACGAGGCCACGCGCGCGGACGGCGCTCCGGACGACGGCGCCAGCGTTGCCTCTGCCATGAACTGAGCGAAAAAGCCCGACTAGCACTACTGGGTCGGATCTTGGCATTGTCAGATCCCGATCGGCAATCGCCGCGCGTACCCCACTCAACGATACGGCGAGACCGTCGGAAGTGGTTTGCGAAACGGAATCGCCGCAAGGCTTCGCCGATGACCAGTTCTGCCTGTCCGGTCAGTGCTTGAGCGGGCCTATGGCTACTCCGATTCAACGATCTGGTAGTGAGGATCTGACCCAGTAGTGCTAGTCGTGGTGGGTAGCGTCGGCCTTCGGCGAAGCATCGGCGTCGCGGGACCCGTCGGCCCCTCCCTCGGGGAGGCCGCCGTCGGGGACCGAGACGTCGGGAGTGCCGACATCAGAAGCACCGGCGTCCTGCGCGGGGAAGCCGCCACCTTGACCGCCACCGGCATGACCGCTGCCTCCGGTACCGCCCTGACCGCTGCCGCCGACGCCGGTCGAACCGGTGGTCGAACTCGAGCCCGCGCCGCCGGTAGCGGTGTCACCGCCAGCGCCGGTCGGGGTTGGCCCCTTCGCACCGGAGCAAGGTGGCTCGGGCTGCGGGTTGAGACAAGCTTCGCTCGCGCAGCCGCTCGTAGCTACGGCGAACGCCAAGGCTCCGACGACGACCAACCATTGCGCGCGCCGCATGCACAGGCCAAAGCACATATCGAGCCACACCCAAAACCGGTCAATTCACGCGTTTCGAAGCCGAGAACCAGTGCCTCACATCTGGCGCAGGGTGAGCCATCCCGGACACCGCGATCGCGCGCTACTGATCGTGGATCTTGAGCGCCGATAGCGCAGTGAGCGCGGATACGTCTCGCACGAGCGAACCCTGAATGTAGAGATGCTTCAATTTGCGAAGGCCACGAAGGGGCGACACGTCGGAGACCCTGGTCCGCTTAATGAGGAGCACTTCGAGTTTTTCGAGGCGGGCGAGCGGCGCGAGATCGCTCACCTCGGTATCGTCGAGCTCGAGCTCGGTAAGGTTCGTGAGACCAGCGAGCGGCGCGAGATCGCGCACCGGCGTGCGACCGACGTCGAGTCGATCGAGCTTGGTGAGCCCGGCGAGCGGCGAGAGATCGGTCACCTTGGTGGCTGCGGCCCGGAGTGATTCGAGGCGCGTCGCGCTCCTCACGGCCGAGAGGTCGTCGAGATCGCCGGGCGGAAGGTAGAGCGCTTTCAGCGACGTGAATGCTTTGAAGAGGCACGGGTCGAGATCGTCGCCGCGCGGCGACTGCGAGAGATCGAGCGTCTTCACTTTGGCGAGGTCCCCCTTCTGAACGGCGCCGCTCGGCTTTTGTAGTTGCCTCCGCACCGCGGCTTCGAGCGTCGCGTCGCCGAAGGTGACGTCGGTGGTCGGGACGCACGGCGCGCGCTCCTTCGTCTTGCGCGGCGGCGGCGAAGCCGCCGCTGACACCGACGGATCAGGCGCGTCCTTAGGCTTGGGTGGGGAGCTTGGCGAAGCGCTCGCCGCCTCTTTGGGCGAAGTCTTTGCGGACTCGCATGCAGCTAGTCCCATGGACCATAAATTCATGCCATAAGTATTCGGTCCCGATCTACTGATGACATGCCGCGAACAGGATGCGTCACTTCGGCCTGCGCAAGCAGCAGGTGCACGGGCAATGAGTGGGACT
>DATEMX010000777.1:0-10640 GCA_035275365.1 Polyangiaceae bacterium
CGGCACAACTCCTTTGCCACCCCGAGCATGTTGGCGTCACCGGCGGCGTAACTCCACTGCGAACGTTTTTGACCTAGCACTTCGGTGTTGGCGACGATCTGGAGGATGGCGGGAGGGATGACGCTGTTGGTGCCCCCTGAGCCCATCCAAGCCAAATAGCGGGCAGCCATGTCGTCGGCGCCGACCGGCGAGGTCGCTTTGCCCTCGTCGATTTGGATTGTTTCGGAAAAGGCCGAGGCGCGCTGGGAGCCAGGATTGCCCACCGGACCAAAGAGCCCGTCCCGCAGGTTGGCCACCCGCGTGCGACCACCCGTCATGGTCATCAAAATGTCGGCCTGGCGGCCGCGCGAATCGGCCTCGGGCCCGTGGCAATTGACGCAAATGAGGTTGAAGACGGCGGCGCCCGGATGCTCTATGTAGACAGGCGCGTTCGGATCGATGACAACTTCCGGCTCCCTCATCCAACCCGCGCGCTCATCGTCCTTGTTCTCCTTGAATTGGCTCGCTTTGGGCGTGCTCGAAAAGTCGCAATCCTCGTGCGTCTGCCACAAACCGAACGGCAGCTCGTCTTGGACGAACTCCTTGAGGTGGCTTCCCTCGAGCTTGACGCTCTGAAGCATGTTGGCGACCTCGTTCGTGCCGATGAGCGCCAGATTTTCGGTGCCGGCCGGCAGCGGAGGGATGGTGACGATCTGGGTTGGCCAATCGGGCCGGCGCGGCGCCCAGTCGCCTTGGCTATCGGTCAAGTCGGTGACCACCCAGTGGGGGCGATCGGGGACACCATCTCGGGGCATGATTGTAGGCTGATCCGAGTCCGTCGGGGCCGATACTTTGTCGGGATAGCGCACGACATCGGGGTCCACGATGTCGGACGTGTCAGGGCAGTAGCGGTACCTCGACGGTACGCGCTCGCGAGTGGGAAGTTCATGCAAGAACGGCACGCCCGCTTCGTAGAGCTGAAGGCGCTGCTGCGCGGCTTCGACGGCTGTTTCGTAGTCCTTTTCGCCCGGCTTCACTTCGACGTAGGGTTGCTCGCTGTCGTCACCATCTCGTTCGTGGCCGCCACTTTCAACTGGGACAGCGTATTCTTGATAATCATTGAGCCGCTTGCGCCGAGCCGGAATGCTTACCATCCAATTGGCCATGATGCGCGGCGCCCGGCAATCGAACCCCGGTGTGTTCATGGGCATGTGCGGGAATAAGCTGGCGTCGTCAGCGTAGGTGAAAGGCGTGTCGACGTTGCGGTAAACGAGGCTCCGCCAAGGCGCCAGGATCATTTCACGTCCCAAGATTGTGCGAGGCACGCTCCCTTCGGCCGCTTTCGCCACGTTCGCTGTGAAGTCGTGCTTTGGAACATAGAAAGCGTCGATACTCGGTACGATCGGCACCGGATAATCGACGAGCGATGGCGTGATGTACGGGATCCGAACCGAGCCGCTGGGGCCGCGTGAGATGCGCGGGCTCATGGTTTCGAGCGGGAATTGAAAGATCCCCCCTTGGGGCCCCGGCATCAGGTTGAAAATATCGACGAGGACCGGGTTGCTGACCGAGGGAAAGCCGCGAGGATTGTGGCAATGCGCGCAGTTGCCGAGGAGGTATCCTTGCGCTGCCAGCTCGTGCTCGTTGCGGGGCTTGCGTGTCCCTTGCGAATCCTCGAGCGGAGCGATCTCATCGGCGCCGTCGAGACCCGTGACGAGGCCGTATTCGATGAGGCGCTCGAGCTGATTCAGCTCGTCGTCGCCCGATGGTTCGATGACGCCGCCCTCGCCGACGGGACGCCGCCGGATTTGCAGCGGCGTGAAACCGAGAATGAAGTTCTTTCCGGCGCTGCCCATGTGGCACTGGACGCACCGTTGGCTGCCCGGAATCGCGTAGTGGCGAAGCGCGTGCGCTGCCTCGAGCGCGTAGGTGACGTTCCTCGGCTTGGTGGCGACGACTTGCGCGGCGACGAGCTCGTTGGTCGTGTACTGCACCACCGAATCGACGAACGGCTCACCGTCGCGCAGCGGCTCGGCCAAGAGGGTCGCTTGCGTCTCCTCTTCGTTCCAGACGTAGGTACCAAAGAGCGCGGTGTTCTTCGTCTCGCAGCCTTGCACGTCGACGTCGGGCCGCACGACGATGAGCCGTGTCTCCATCTTGCGGTAACTCTCGTTGCCGTCGATGTCGACGATCCGCTTGAGGAACGTCTTGTAAAACCGCGTGTTCGGAGGAATTTCGAACTGCTGCGTCTCTCGATTGAAGTGAATCGACTGCCCCACGGGCACGCGGACGTGCCGGAGCTTGCGAGCGTTGTCGGCCCAGAGCGGATAAAGCGGCGCATAGGCGATGACGCCGTGGCGCGCGAGCGTGTCGCCGTCGAGCGTGAAGAGATCGGTTTGGCTGAGCAGAGGCGGAAGGCCAATGCGTTCCACCAAGCTTCCGACGCCCGGAGGGCTCTTTTCCAAGCTCGCAAAGAACAGGTCGAGCTCCGTCATCTTGGCCGTTTGCGTGGCGACCCCGTCGCGCGGCGGAACGCAATCGCCGATGTTCGTGAGACTTTCGCCGAGGTCTTCGGTCATCAGGTAGGGGCTGGCGCCGTTCTGCGCTTCGGCCGGCAAGTAGAACACGTCGTTGGGGCGGCCTTGATCAATCCAAATCTGAAGGAGCTTGGCGAGCGCCAGGACGGGATCGCCCTCCGGGCGCTCCGAGGCGAGCTTGCCTCCGTTCTTGAGAGGCGGCATCGATTTGGCCGGATCCGCCGACAAGATGGCGTCGACGTATTCCTGTGACACTTCGGTGGCAAACGTCTCGGAGCTGACGTGTTTGCCGCCTTGCTGCCCGTCCACGTGACAGCTCCCGCAGTAGGGCTTGAACCTGTTGAGATAGAGATCGGTGGTGAACACCCGTCGTTCGCCGGCCGCCACTTGTCCTGAAATGACGCCGATGCGCGCGGGGAGCGGCTCCATCGATCGCGCTGGTACGCAGGCGCCGTGTACGCGCGGCGGTTCAATGGTCGGCGGAATCGGATTCAGAGTCCTTCCGGGGTGATTCTGATCCCAAGCGGCCTGCGGATAGCGCTCGTCGGTGCACGCCAAAAGCAACGCGGCCGTGGCCGCCACGACGGCGAAGAGCCGGACGTCGGCGACCCATCCATGTCGCAACCAGACCGATCTCGTTTCATCTAGATGGCGCGCCAAGGTGGGCTGCGTCTACCACGCACCGCGCCGGCCGTCGGGCGACGAAATGGTGAACTTTCGCTGTCTCGGGGGCGACCTTCCGGAATTCGTATTTTGGTTCCGGAAATCGTAGCCGCTCGGCTCCCCCCATTGGGGCTTTGCGCCCGCTCTCGCTGGGACGAGCGCGGAAAATCGGGCGATTCGGACATGGCGCGAGAATTGAATAAGCGGCGTACGAAGCGCGCCTTGGTCCGAGCTTGGGCTGGGTGCATGAAGAAAGGTCTATTAGGAGGTCATCAACATGAGATCTGCATTCGGCAAGGCAATTATCCTCGGGTTGGCGGTCGGCGCCTGCTCTGTTTACGGTTGTTCCAGCACCTCGAAGGACGGCAACGTCGCGTCGAGCGACAAAGAGAACGCAGGCGAAGTCGGCCTCAAGCTCGTCGTCGGCGACTTGACCGTCAACAGCGTGCACTACGTGCTCTCCAACGGCACCAACACTTACCAGGGCGATATCAACGTTACCGGTCTGATGACGCTCTCCACTGTCATCGGTCCGGTCGAGGCTGGCGCGGGTTACACTGTCAAGCTCACCGCCACCGCGACCGACGGCACGTCGAAGTGCGAAGGCGTGTCCCTGCCCTTCACCGTCGTTGCCAAGTCGACTGTGACGGCCGATGTGCGGCTCTCCTGCCAGAAGTCGCGCACCAAGGGCAGCGTGCTCGTCAACGGCACCGTCAACGAGTGCCCGACGATCGAGTCGGTCACCTCGGATCCTCCCTCGGGTGGCTCGATCGCCCTCCACGTGGGCGCGGTCGATCAGGACAACGGGCCCTCGCCGCTCAGTTACACCTGGAACGTCGCCGGCCTCAGCGGCGCGAACCCCGTGTACGCCTGCCCCAGCCCGGGTTCCAAGACCTTCTCCGTCACCGTTTCCGACGGCGATCACTACACGAACCCGACGGGCATCACCTGTGATGACACCTTCAGCATCACCGTCGTCTGCCCGGCGGCGTCGCCGACTGGCGGCGCTGGCGGCACCGGCGGTTCTGGTGGCACCGGCGGTTCTGGTGGCTCCAACGTTGACAGCGGCGTCGACACCGGTGTCGACACCGGTACTCCGCTCTCGCCGACTCGCCAGGCTCTCTTTAATCACTCGGCCGCATGTCTCGCTTGCGCCGAGTCGAAGGGTGCCGTCCGCAACCTGCTGAACAACTTCGGTTGCGAGGGTCTCACGACCAACGCTGCCGCTGGCCCCAGCGCTGGTACCGCCCGCTCGACGCTCTGCCTCGGCCTGCTCAACTGCGAGCTTGCGAGCGCGTGCGGCGCTGGCGACAACGGATCGGCGACTTGCTACTGCGGAACGAAGACCGACGACTGCTTCACGGCAGGCGGCGATCATCAGTGCAGGCCGCAACAAGAGTCGGGTCTCGAGACGACGTCGCCGAGTGCCATCGAAGGCGCCTTCAGCAGCCCGACCTTGGGCGGCGGTCGCGCCAACTCGCTTATCCAAGCGCTCGCCGACAACTCCTGCACGGCGTGCTTCTGATAGCCGCTTCGCAGCATTTGTCCCGAGAATCGTAACGGAAGGGGCGCCAACGATCGTTGGCGCCCCTTTTTTATTTCTGTTGCGAGCGTCAGCCGCTCCCTGGAGACGACGTTGCCGAACGCCATCAAAGACGCGTTCAGCAACGCCGGGCTTGGCAGGGGATCGCGCGAGCGCGCTCGTCCAAGCGCTCGCCGACAGCGCCTGCACGGCGTGCCTCTGATAACTCGCCGCGCAGCGAGTTTGTGCTGCGAAGTCGTGAAGTAAGTGGCCTTCCGTATGAAGGCGCATCGGTATTTGGCTTTCGTCATCAAGGTTTCACACGTGGTCGCGGGCGTCGCGTGCTACACGACCGCCGGTGTCATGAGGAGCGGCAGCAACACCGTCGTGGTCGGGCTCCGAGCCCGTCGTGATCTCCGCTCGGGGGTCTTGCTGTGCGCGGTCACCCTCTTGGGAGGCTGCGCCGGCGGTACGACGGGGCGCGAGGAGCTCCGCCTCGCCGCGGCACGAGACGCGTCGGTCGATGGCCCGCGGGATGCTGGTGTCGAGGAGCGCGAAGCAACGGTCGACGCGCGTCCCGATCGAATCAGCCGTTTGATCTTCGATGCCCGCGCGCTACTTGGCGACATCTCGATCCCGGGTGAGGAGCCGGATACGGTCGAGGGCGGCCCAGCGAAGCCCGTGTGTGGCAACAACATGAAAGAGGGCTCCGAGGCGTGCGATGACGGCAACTTGTTCGATGGCGACAATTGTTCGTCGTTCTGCACCGATACCACCGCGTGCGACGAGTGCGTCGCGAAGAAGCCGAACTGCCGCCAATACAAGGCGCCGTGCGACGGTCTCATGGGCGTTGCAATGAAAGGAGCCCAGCCCGGCGTCGCCAAAATCGAGCTTTGCAGGGAGCTACACAAGTGTTTAGTCAAGACCGGTTGCGCATTCTTCGACGAGAACGCTGCGGCGACTTGCTATTGCGGCACCGCCACGGATGCGTGTTTCACGACCCGAGACGCCGCCAATGGTCCGTGCAAGGGCGTAATCGAGGCGGCTGCGGAGACCAACGTTCCGTCAGAGATCGAAGGTATGTTTACTGCCGGGCCACTCCGGCCCAACGCTCTCGTGCAATGCCAAGCGGACAATGGCTGTGCCGCTTGCGATCCGAGGCGCGATGGTGGGATGTAGCCACGCGCAAAAGTCGAACGAACTTGACCGGGCGAGGCTCGGCCGAAAAAAGGGAAGAAGAAACGCGATGCGTACACGACAATGGCTAGGGCTGGCACTCTCGGCGGCGATCGCCTGTCAACTCGCCGCCTGCGGCGGCGATGATGATGCAGCAGATCCGGGCAGCGGAGGTTGTTGCGCGAGCAAGGGCGGTGGTAGCGGTCAAGGTGGTACCAGCAGCGGCTCGGCGGGCGGGCGCGGCGGAAGTGCGGGCGCGGCGGGCATGGACGGGAACGCCGGTAGCGGCATGGCGGGCAGCGGCCAGGCGGGCAGCGCACAACCCGACGCCGGCCAAGGTGGCCAGAAGGACGCCGCACCGGACACCAATGTGGCTCCTGACGCCAAGCCCGACGCGGGCACGCCCGACACTTCTGCGCCCGACGCGGGCTCCGACGTCGTCGAAGCGTCGAGCGACGCGGGCATGCCCGACACTTCGGTGACCGACGCGGGCTCCGACGTCGTCGAAGCATCGAACGACGCGACCGCCGAGGCTGGGAACGAGTCGGGTGCCGACGGAGCGTCCGATGCCGCTGTATTGAGTGCGATGGGGTCACTTCTTCAAAATTATGCGCAAGGCTGCCTCAGTTGTGCGCTGTCCAAAGGAACTTGCAGAAATCTGCTCAACAACTTTGGTTGCGAGACGCTCGTTGGAAACGCGGCGGCGGGGCCCGCTGCGGGTCAGGCCAAGTCGGCGTTGTGTCTCGAGCTCCTCACTTGTGAGCTCAACTCGAAGTGCGGTGGGGGAGACCAGGGATCTTCAGCTTGCTACTGCGGCACCAAGACGGACGATTGCTTTACGGCGGGCGGCGATCATTCGTGCCGACCGCAACAGGAGAAGGCGCTCGAGACGACCTCGCCCAGCGCCATCGAGGGAGCGTTCAGCGGGACGAATCTGGCCGGAGGTCGCGCCAACGTACTCCTTCAGTGCTTGGCCGACAACGATTGCACGGCATGCTTCTTATGATGACGTTCCGCCGCACTCTGACCGCGCCTTCGTTGGCGGCTTTGGCTCTCTTCGGTCCGACCACCGCGCGGTCGGAGGTGGCGGAACGATTCGCGGCGGATCGCAACGACGTGGCGCGCCTCACGGCGCAATCTCCCGAGCTCGTTCAACAGCTCGAGCAAGGCGAAGCGCTCATGCGTCGAGGACAGATCGCTCAAGCGGCCGAGGTGTTTGCCCAAGCTTCGCGAGGAGCGCCCGCAAGCGCGCTCCTCGCGCGTCGGGAGTGTCAGGCGTTGACGCTGCTCGACCGGCATGCCGAAGCCGTGGCCGCGTGCCGGCGAGCTCTCGCGGTGAAGGGCGGGTCCGCGATGGATCACCGCGCGATGGTCGCCGCGCTGCTTTCAGGCGACCATCTTCCGATGCCGCACGACGTCTCCGAAGCAAGCCAATCTGCCAAGTCGGCGCGCGAGGCCATGCCGACGCAGCCTTTTGGTCACGCCTCCGTGTGCGAAATGGCCGAACGGCTCGGCGATTTGCAGCTCCTCGATCATTGCGTTTCCGAGCTTCGCTACATGGCGCCGGAGCATCCCGAAACGCAACACTACGCCGCGGCTTTGGCGAAGGCGCGCTGGACGTGGCGGCCGATCGCCGTTTGGGCCGGCATTCTTCTCGCTAGCGTTGCTACGCTCGTGCACGCGATCGCGCGCCGGGTGCGCCGTGCGTCGCGTGCCCTCGCCGTAGCGGCGGGTTGCCTCGCGCTGCTCTCGGCCGCACCTGCGTTGGCGGCCGTCGAGAACGAGCCAAGCGAAGCTCCGCCACCAGCGCCACAAGGACAACAAGAAGAAGAGCAACGCCTCACCGATTGGGAAATCGTCAACTCGGATCCCGAGAGCAAACTGCCGTCGCCCAAAGAACGCGACGAGGACCCCGTCACCTTCGGCCAGTACCTCATGGATATGAGCTACAAGGCGGAGAAGGCCGCGAAGAAGGGCGACCATGCCGCCGCTGTCAAGTTCTTCCGCGCGCTCGCTAAGCTGGTGCCCGAGCACAGCGTTGCCTTCTCGAAGGCCTGCATCGAGTACGAAGCCCTCGACGATTGGCAGAACGCGGTCGATTTTTGCCGGACGGCGCTGGCGCGCGAAGGCGTCAAGGTCGAAGACTACAAGCGCTTCGCGCGGCTCTTGCTCGCCAAGAAGACGAGCCTCAGCTCGGTCGAAACGGACGACTTGGCTGCCATCGTCGATCATCTTAAAGCCGAGCCGGCCACGGTCGTCGACGCGGCGCAAATCCAGTGCGAGCTCGGCATCAAGGTGAGCAATGCCGCGCATCTCGAACAGTGCACGCAGGTGCTCACCCCGAAGTTTCCCGACGACCCCCGCACGACGTCGTACCGCTGGGCACTGGCGCTCAAGCGCGGCGACTATGCCGAAGCAGGAAGGCTCATCGATCGCGCCGAGCAGCTCTCGATGCCGGCCGACGCCGTCACCAAGATGCGCCAGGCGACCCAGGCGACCGAACCGTTGTGGCGGCGGACCCTGCGAAGCAAGATCGCCGCGGGCGGGTTGATCGTGCTCGTTCTCGCGGGCGGGCTGCTACTCGTCACGCGCGCGCGCCGGCCAACTGGACCGGTTGCCCACACCTGAGGCGCCGGACCGACGGATGGACCGCGATCGAGCTCGAGCCACGGCGTTGACACTTGCCTTGGCGCTCTCTGCCCTTGCTTGTCGAGACATCGGTGACGAGGTCCGCGCGCCAAGCGACGACGCGGGTGTCGACGCCGCCGACGCCGCTTCCGAGTCGGTGCTCGATGCCAACGTCGCACCCGATCGCGCCGTCGAAGCATCCGCGCTCCGCGACGCTCCCGCCGACGCCGCCAAGGGCAATGTGGCCTTGGTGCTGGCGGATTACGACGTATCGTGTGCCGCTTGTGCCGCTCAATCTTGCGCCAATTACATCAGCGCTTGCGACCAGTTGAGCGGCGTGGCGGCAGCCGGTCCAGGGTTGGGGGTCGCACGAACGGTTCTTTGCTCGGAGACGGTAGCGTGTTTACTGGCGACAGGGTGCGCAGATGCCGTTGCCAACACAGATATGGCGTTTTGCTATTGCGGCCCTTATCCCACGGGTCTCTATTCCGACTGTGTCTTGTATCCCGAAACCAATACGGGGGCGTGTAAAGACGCTTTCGAACGATCGATGGAGACGACGAACCCCCTTACCGTCGTGTCCTCGTTCGGAAGCGTGACGCGCGCTGGCGGTTGGAGTGCCCTCCTATTTCAATGTTTGGTCGACAACCAGTGTCGAGGGTGCTTCAAGACCGTCCGAGACGCGGGGGCCGGCGGTGGGAGCGATCGGTAGCGGTTTCGTCGCACGAGCTCTGGGCGCAGCGCTCGTACTCGTTGCCTTCACGCCGGGCCGCGGTGGCACCAACGGGCGCGACACGTTGGAAGTCGCCAATTTACCACCGGCCGGCGACGCGATGCAAGGAGATGGGCAAGAACCGGCGGCGGAGGGCGTTGCTCCGACGGCAGAACGCGACGGCGTCCGTTCGGCGGGAGGGCCGGCTGACGCAGCCGACGTCGTTGACGTGCCCCAACCCGGCGTCAGCACGAATCGCATCGCCAGCGGCACGCGCATGTGTGAGAACGCCCGCGATTGCTTGGGTCTCGACTGCGTTGCCGGACCCGCTAAGACGGGGACGTGCGGTGTTCGATGCGCGGGCGACGGTAGTTGTGAGGCCCGTGAGCGCTGCGTTTCCGGTTTGGCGTTTCCGAGTGTGTGCCTCCGCGCGTGCACGTCGCCTACGCATTGCGCGTTCGGCTTCGATTGCGTCGACTACCACAACGACGGGCTCTACACGTGCGTGCCGGCGCCGTGGGCGGTGGAGCTGCCGGATCAGTAGCTCGGCGGTTCGCGACGGCGGAGGCGGCTCAGAACAACACGCGGCGCGCCGTGCTCGTGCCGCGATCGAGCGTCTCCAAGATGTCGAGCGTGAACGAGATGCCGAAATAGGGGCGCAGCATGTAGTCGCTGTGTTTGAAGGCGGCGGTCGACGAAGGAAGAAGCTGGCCGAACGCTCGGCCGCGCGCCAGAAACTCGCCCTTCATCATCGCGCCGCCGGCGTTGAGCGTGAGCCCCGAGATAGGCTCGAAGACGAGGCCGAGGTACCAATCTTCGAGAGGCGCGTTGAGCCCGGTTCCGAACTGCACGCCCAACCAATTCTCCATGCAATAGCGCGTGCGGCACTCGCGGAACGACGAGAGCTGGCCCTTTTGGCGGCCGAGGGGAAATACATTGATCATCGCGGCCGCGGTGACGAGCCAATCTTGCCGAAGGCCGAGCGCGCGCTCCGTGCCCGAGGCGGTGGGCGCGAGGTCGATGGTGCGGACGCCGTGGTAGACGAACGGAACGAGGAGCGCCGGCTCCACGTAGTAGCGCCCGTTGTCGATCGACAAATCGTAGTGCTTTTCGACGGAGGGGGTGTGCGACCCTCGTTCGGTGCGCGCGAAGTCGACGGCGATGGTATCGCCGGGGGGGACCTCGATGCGCGTGCGGATCGAGGCGAAGTTGGGCGCGTTGCGATGTACGATCCAGGCGAACCAATCGCTCGAGACTTTGGCCGCGTCGGTGCTCACCCAATAGGCGTCGGCCCACGAATCGGCGGGAATTTCCAGCGATTCAAGGCCGGGATGAGCGCCGATCTTGGCGATGGGCTGGGCGGCGCTCCGGAGCGCCTCGCGCTGTCGCGACGACAATGCACAAGCGTCGATCGCCGGCGCCG
>DATEMX010000778.1:0-4907 GCA_035275365.1 Polyangiaceae bacterium
CGCTCGGCGCCGGCGCGCTGACGCGGCGTGACATCTGGCTCACCCACCCGGAAAATCTCGGCACCTACGTGCGGATGCTGCGCACGGCCAAAGAGCCGGTCGACGCGTATCGTTTCCTCGCGCAAAACCCCGATCAAGCGAGCCGCATCGGCGCATACGAGTTAGCGGAGATTTCGCCGCTCTCGGTCCGCATGACCTACCGCCTGCGCGACGAGGACGAAGACACCCAGCGCCATCGGCTCTTCTGCGACGCTCGCGAAGGCGAGCTCTCGAGCCTGCCGCGCTTCTGGGGGTTACCGGACGCGTCGGTCGAACACGAGAGTTGCCTCGACAAGGGCGACACGAGTTGTACCTACCGGATCACTTGGAAGGCCTCGAGCTCCCAATGGGGACCTTACTTGGCAGCCTCGACTGGGGCCGTCTTTTCGGCCGGCTCCGTGGCCATGTCGGGCAACTTTCTCACCATGGGCATCGCCGCGAGCATCGGCGCGAGCCTCGGTGGAATCATCGGGGCGCTGTCCAACCGCCTCCACCGCGACCGCGCCGCGCGCACGCTCGACAAGCTCCGCATCGCCGCGCTCGAACGCGGCCTCTCCCTCAAGGGCGAGTCTTCCGCAGCGCCCGGCGATCTCGCGGGCACCGTGTTAGGCGGGAAGTATCGGATCACGAGCAAGATAGGATCGGGCGGCATCGGCGTCGTCTACTCGGCCGAGCACATCGCGCTGGGATCGCAGGTAGCCATCAAGGTGTTACGCGGCGCCGCCGCCAAGGACGCCGCCGAGATCGCGCGCCTTCGCCGCGAAGCGCAGGTGCAGGTCACCATCGAGCACCCCAACGTCGTGCGCACGCTCGACCTCGATCAAATGCCCGACGGCAGCATCTACGTCGTGATGGAGCTCTTGCGCGGGATCAGCCTCGCCGACCGCCTCGCGCGCACGGGCATCGTGGCGCCGGGGTTCGCGCTGCCCATCTTCATCCAAGTGTGCCGGGCGCTCCGCGCCGCGCACGAAAAGGGAATCATTCACCGCGACCTTAAGCCGGGCAATGTTTTTTTGTGCGACGACGGCACCGCCAAGGTTCTCGACTTCGGTATGAGCAAGTTCGCCGCAGCCGAGAGCCTCACGCAGGAGGGCTACACCTTGGGAACGCCCGAATACATGGCGCCCGAGCAGTGCACCGGAGCCACCGTCGAGCCTAGGACCGATCTCTACGCCTTCGGCGTCCTCATGTACGAGGCTCTCACCGGCGATCTCCCGATCGTCGCGCGCACGCGGCGCGAGTTGCTCGAGCTCCATCAGCGCCAGATCCCGCCCACGCTCCGTCAACGTCGCCCCGACCTCGACATTCCGGAACCGCTCGATCACGCCGTGATGAAGACGCTTCGCAAGCACGTCGACGAACGCCCTAACGGTGCCGTCGAGCTGGAAAATGCTCTCGCCGCAATCCCGTTGGATACGCTGATCCGTTCGTACCCGCCTGGAACCTCGAGGACCAAGAGCTGGCCGTCGGCTCGCTGGACGAGCCGCCTCAAATAGGCGAAGGCCGCTCGGGCAACGCGCGAAGCCTGCGGAGCAACGTCGCCACTCCGTCTTCTTTCGAGATCCACCCGTCAGCGCCGACATCGAGCGCTCGCTGCCGCAGCTCTTCGCGATCGCAAGCCGAATACAAGACGAGCCGCGTCTTCGGCGGGCAGCTCTTGCGCACGATGGCGAGCAGGCGGTCGCCGCGCAAAAGCGGGATGTACACGTCGAAGAGCACGACGTCAGGCGCCAGCGATCGAACGAGCGACGAGGCGCCGAGGGGTGCTGACACCGCGGCGAACTCGATGTCCTCTGCCGACAGCGTCCGGCGCACGAGGGAGATATGCTCAGCGTCGTCGTCGACCAAAACTACACGCACGTGGACCTCACGAGTTTCCCACGGGCTTCTGGCGCTTTCTCGCCACCGACTCGGCGACGGTGAGGCGCGTCATCGATGACTTGTCGGCCGAAGCGGGTTCGGCCGGAAAGGTTACGGTAAAGCAGCTCCCCTTGCCCTCCTCGCTCTCGACGACGACATCGCCTCCAAGGAGCCGCGCGAGCTCGCGCACGATCGAGAGGCCGAGACCCGCTCCGCCCCCGGTGCACGATCGCGAGACGCGCCTCTCGAACAGGTCGGCGATGGCGTTCGTGGGAAGGCCGACGCCGCTGTCCTCGACGCGAATGGCGACGTCGGAGCCCCGCCGGACGACGTCGATGACGATGGCGCCGTGAAGCGTGAACTTGGCCGCGTTCGAAAGCAGGTTGAGCACGATGCGACGAACCTTGATCGCGTCGCCCATGACGTGCCGCGCGCTTGCGTCGACGGACCACGATGCTTGCACGTTCTTTTGGGAAATGAGCTCGCGCAGCGTGAGAAAGCAATCGGCGACGATCTGTTCGAGATCGATCGCCTCGACGGCGACGTCCATCCTGCCGCCTTCGATGCGCGCTAGATCCAGCGTGTCGTTGACCAACGCGAGCAACGAGTTCGCGCTCCGGCAAACGATTTCGAGGTCCTCTCGTCCGCGCCATGAGAGTTTTTCGCCCTCTTCACGCCGCAAGAGTTCGACGTAGGCGATGATGCCGAGGAGCGGCACGCGAATCTCGTGCGCGAGGCTCGCCCAGAAATCTGCGCTCGCCCGGAGCGCCTCGAGCGAGCGCTCGGCTTCTCGGAGTCTCGTCTCGAGCTGTTCGAGGAGGAGGCCGTTCACTGAGGCGATTATACGACGGGTTCGGGAGCAAACGCGAAAACATCTTGGTTGTTTTTAGGCAGGCGATGGCCGATTCCGGGCACCTCCCCACACCGCGGAGGTGCCATTTCGGTCGCTCGGGGAGGCGACATTGCCCCGGGTGCACTTGGGAATGCGCCCAATGCGGGACAAGTGCGGGGCGCGTTTGCCGCACGCACCCCGGTGCGAGTTTGGCGTGGCACTTGCCGCTCCGAGGGCGACACTCCATGCCCAGCCACGCTCCCAATTCACCGTCCAGCCCGTCCGATAACGCCCACGACATCATTGGCTCGAGTGCGCAAATGAACGAGATCCGGCGCCTCGTCGAGGCAGCAGCGTCGCGAACCACGGATGTTTTCGTTGTCGGAGAGAGCGGGACCGGCAAGGAGTGGATCGCGCGCGCCATTCATTTTCGCGCCGCGAGCAAGGGGCCGTTCTTGAAGGTCGACGGGGCCGCGCGACCGGGTGTGCTCGACAGTAAACTCTTCGGTCCCAAGCTGCCGGGGAGCACCATCTTCCTCAGCAACGTGGGCGAGCTGCCAGCCAAGGTGCAGGCGCACTTGCGCCTGGGCCTCGACGAGCGCGACCGGCGACCGCACGACCAGCGCGCTCTCTTTTCGAGCGTGCGCCTCATCGCCTCCTCGACGCGCAGTCTGGAGAACGCCGTGCGCGACGGGTTCTTCGACGCTGCCCTCTACCGGCGGCTCGCCGCCGTATCCATCTCCCTTCCCGAGCTGAAAGAGCGGCGCGAAGACATCGCCCTTCTCGTGCAGCATTTCTTGGGCGTGCTGAAGGCCGACTTCAGCCACCGCGTCGAAGGGTTCTCGCCCACCGCCATCGAGGTGCTCATGCACCGCAACTGGCCGGGGAATGTGCGCGAGCTTTTCGAATACGTGCGAACCACGCTCGTGCTCTCCTCGGGCAAGGTCATCGAGCCGATGGACCTCTGGCTCCCGCGGAGCATCGAAGAGGCGGGGGCCGACACTTCGCATCTCGGCTATCGCGAGCTCAGAAAACGCGTGCTCTTGCGGTTCGAGGCTAACTACGTGGCGCGCGTCCTCAAGACGGCGGGCGGCAATGTCTCCATGGCCGCTCGGCTGGCCAAGATCGATCGCAAGCATCTCTGGAGGCTCATTCAACGCACGGGCGTGCGCCTCGATCGCTTGGACAAATAGCGAGGACCTCCCGGCCCTCGGTCATTTCCAAGTCGGCCTTGCTGCGCGTTTTGGGTATGTTGGGGCCATGCGCCTCGCCAAGTTCGTTACGCTTCTCTCGGCCGTCTCTGCGGCCTTGTTTTCGAGGGCTCACCGAGCCGCCGCGTTCACGCATGTCGTGCAAAAAGGCGAAACCCTCGCGCAGATCGCCGAACGAACGTACGGACGCATCCAATACGAGAAAGTGTTGGTCGCCGCCAACGCGCTCGACGCCCAGGGCGGCTCGCCCATCGTTGCCGGCGAGCGGCTCGAAATTCCTGCGCTCGACCATTATCGCGTCAACGCAGGCGACACTTGGCAAGCGCTCGCCAAGCAACTTCTCGGCGACCCCGAGCGCTCGACGGTGTTCGCTCAAGCCAACGACACGATGCCGTGGATACCGCCCGCCGACGGTGCCGAGATCGTAGTCCCCTACAACCTTCGTTACATCGCGACCCAAGCCGACACCATCGTCACCGTGGCGCAGAAGTTCACGGGCGAGAAAGAGAAGGCGTGGGTCCTCGACCAATACAACCACATGAAGGGCCAGCCCGTACGCCGCGGCGACGTCATTTTGGTCCCGCTGACGAGCTTGCCGCTCACCGAAGCGGGTAAGGCCGAGGCCGCGGCCGCCGACGTCGCCTCGCGGAGTCAAGCGGCGGGCTCAGCACGCGAAGCGCAGCGCAAAGTCGATGCGGAGATGCCGCTCTTGCTCGGCGACATCCGAGGCGGGCGCTACATCGACGCCATCACCCGCGGGGGTAAGCTCCTCGCGCTCGGCGCGCTCACGAAGCCCCAGCTCGGCCTCATTCACCGCCAACTCACCGAGGCCTACGCGGCGCTCGACGCTCCGGGGCACGCAGCAGCCGCTTGTGCAGCTTGGCGGGACAACGATTCCAAGGCGAGGCTCGATCCGGTGCTCCTCTCGCCAAAGATCATGACAGCCTGCTCGCGAAGCCAGCCTT
>DATEMX010000779.1:0-3030 GCA_035275365.1 Polyangiaceae bacterium
CAAACAGTCCGCGTAGCTGATAGGTCTCTTCTCCCGTCGGTCGGCTGCGATGATGTTCTCGATGGCGAGAGTATGTCGCCAGTTCTGGAAGAACGACTCGGGCGTGAAAAGCCGCTCTTGTGAGGAGGTCAGCCCGCTCGCCAATCGTTGGACCTTCTCGGCTTCGACGATCAGGCCGGCGGCACGCAGCTCGTCGGCCGTCTTGAGCTGGATGAGTAGCGTCAGATCGAGTTGTAAACGCTTCGCGGCGCGCTCCAAAGCCGCCAGTGGAAGTGAGCGTTTGCCCTTCAATGCGTGCGAGATGTCCGAAGCATGCACCCTGCAGAAGTCCGCGAGTTCTTTTTGAGAAACGTCGCCGATCGCATCGCCCAGTGCCTTCCCTAGCTGGGGATAGGGGGCCTTAACTGCTTGGGACATTTTTCAATTCCTCCAAATATTGGAGAATTATTCCATGAAACGGCCCGAGCCAACTTAGCATTTCTTCTTGCATGCCCCATGGCAAGCGTATTCTTGGCTGGATACCCCAAATTGGTGCGGTTGCGATGCCGGTGAACAATTCCGTCGCAATCGCAGGAGGAACCGATGAAGAGCTCACGTCGATCTCGACCTCCAAGGCACCGGCAAACCCAAGCAAATGGACATCGGATCGGACGGCGCCGAGAGAGTTGCCTCTCGACGGACGCCCCCGACAACTTGTCGATGATGATTCTCTACACTGATGCGCGCGCTGAGGCCCGCGGACGCCGCCTGTTGTGCGACGTCGAGCTACTCGTGGCCTTGATCGTCAGCGTCGGACTGCTTTGGGCCCAAATTGTCCTTCGGGCGTCGAAACCAGAAAATTCCTCCCTTGCCATGCTCGCGCCGTTGGTGTCGTTCGTCTCGCTCGCGGGAGCTGTTCTGGTGACGAAGCACTCGATCGCGATCGAAACGCTCGCTCGCTGGATGCGAAGTGCTTGCCCTTTTCCTCATTGGGAGGCGAGCGCCGAACTGGCATCGATGCACGGCATTGCGATGCCGATTCGAGCCTGGGCGAACTACCTTTTGCTTGGCGGACCGAGCATCGCATCGCTCGTCGTGACCTACGGAACCACCGGGCGGCCAGCCGACTTACATTGGACTAGTTGGATCGCCGCTTCGCTCGCGGCGGGCGCGTTTCTGGTCCTTTGGAAAGGACACTCATTGCAGTTGCCCGGGTTCGAGCCGCGGAAAAGTTCCGAGCCGGCGGATAGCGCACCATCCAACGAGCGCGCTGCCGTGGGACATCGCAGCATCGAGGGTTCGAATCGATTGAAAGCAATGATCCTGCTTTTTCCATGCTTCGGTGGTCTCTTTGCGGCACTGGCGTTCACCTACAGGGCGCTGGGGAACGGCGGAGCCTTTGCGCTGGTTGTCGTCGCGCTTGTGTTTCTGATCGTTCTCGATGTGATATGCGTCGCTCTCTTTTTCGGACAACTTCCGAGCGCCGCATTCGAGCGCATCGTCGTCAAAGTATTGCGCCCGCTCGCGCTTATGGTGGACATCTTCAACCCGAAACGCGGCTCAGGTCGGTGAGCGCGGAATTTCGAGACCCGATTACGTCTGCTCCCCGGAACGAGCCCGAAAAACCCGGAACCCATCCACCGCTGCCCGGTGATCTAACACGCGATGGCGGACGCGATCAGTACCGCTGGCATCGTAGTCCACGAGCGTGCGGCGACACGCGCGAGCACCGCGGGGAGAGGAGCCTCAGAGCTCGGGAAAGCGCGCGCGGATCTCTTGCCGGAGCGCGACGAACTCGGGCGTGTGGGCGATGCCCCTTCGCCGCGCGGGGCCGCGCTCGATGAGGTTGTACGTCTCGACGACGCGCGCGACCGCCGTGGGCTTGCCCTCGGCGTCGCGCTCGCGACCCATGAGCCACAGCGTGTCGGCGACGGCGAGCGCCGCGCTGATGTCGTGCGTCACGACGATGATCGTGTTGAGCGTGTGCGCACCCAATCCCCGGCTCGCCACCGAGTTCGCGCGACGTCGCTAGATTTCGCCGCGCGCGCTCTTTTCGAGCGCATCTCGCACGCGACGCAGCAGCATCGTGGTCGTGAAAGGCTTTTCGAGCACGTCGTGCGCGCCCAGCCGAATCGCACGCATGCGGTCCTCGTAGCTGTCGATGGCGGCGAGAATGATGACCGGGATCTTCTTGGTGCGTTCGTCGTCCTTCAAGTGGGCGAGCACGTTGTAGCCATCAGGAGGCGGCATCCGAAGGTCGAGAACGATGATGTCGGGTCGCTCGTCGACGGCGAGCTGCAACGCCTCTCGACCGTTGGAGCCCACCAAGACGTCGAGCCCCGAATCTTCCGCTTCGGCCTTGATGACCATTCTCAACCCCTCCTCGTCGTCGACGAAGAGTAGGCGCGCGTGCGCTTGCCCCATGAGCTTGAGTCTGCCCCAGCCGAACACGCCTCACAAGTCGATTCGAGCCCATTTTGCACGCCTCCGCGAGCGCCCTCGGGACGAACGTGCGGAAGGCCTCGCTCGGCGCGAGCAGCGTCGATGAGACAGACAGCGTCGCGATGAGGCCGAGCCCACCTTGCCCCGCTCTATGGTTCTTCGAGGGCGACGGGCTCGGGGGCGCCAGCAAAGAGAATGCCCCAGGTAACGCCCGACAGCGTGAGCAGAGCCCCGACGATGGCCCAGCCCGCCATCGTTTCGCCGAGAAAGAGCCAGCCTATGGCCATCGCCGCGACGGGCGTGAGCTGGATGATGACGCCGCTCGCCGCCGCGCGGACGAAGCGCAGGGAATAGGTCATCATGAGCTGCGCAGCCAAAGAGAGGAGACCCACGACGACGAGCTCCACCCACTCGAGCGCCGTCGGCGTTCGCCAAGCCGCGATGGTCGGCACGAGCGTCATCGCGGCCCCCCCAACGCAAAAGGCGAGGAAGATCTCCCACGAACCGTCGGTTCTCCGAACCTCGCGAATCGTGGCCACGGCGGCCCCCGAGAGCACCGCCGACGCCAAGGCGACAATCTGCCACCACCCTATGACGAGCGTACCGGGC
>DATEMX010000780.1:0-6586 GCA_035275365.1 Polyangiaceae bacterium
CATGATGAAGGCCGCCATGATGGGCGCCGTCGCGTTCCAGAAGGGTCTCGGTGCTTGCCATTCGCTCGCGCACCCGCTCTCCAATTTGTGCGGCCTGCACCATGGTCTCGCCAACGCACTCTGCCTGCCGGCGGTCGTCGCGTGGAACGGAGAGGTCGCCCGCGACGCGCTGGCGGAGGTGGCTACCGCGCTCGGCGCCGAACCGTCGACCTCGGGACTCGTCTCGACGTTGAAGAGCCTTCGCCGCGACCTGGGCTTGCCCGAATCGCTAAAAAGTGCCGGCGTGAGGCAGGGCCAGCTCGATGCGCTCGCGGCGGGCGCCATCGAAGATGCGTGTCATCGGCTGAACCCGCGCCCGTGCAAGCGCGACGATCTTCTGGCGCTGTACGAGGCGTCGTTTTAGCGCTCACCGTGATCGCACTGTCGTAGGCGCTCTCCGGGAGGTCCTTTGGTCACGCGACGATAGCGCGGGCACGACATTCGCACGAGTGAAGCGCCGCCTCGTCGTCATGCGAAGAACGCACGCTTCTTGCGCACCACGCCGAGCGCCGTACATCCGCCCATGCGCAGAGCCAGTCCAGCTTGCATCAGCGATTTCGACGCCGGCGAACGAGCCGACGAGCTGGCGCTTCGCGCGCAGAAGCTTCGCCGCAAGGGCGAATGGCGTCGCGCTGCCTTCGCGCTCCGCGAGGCCACGGCCTTGGACGAGTCGAACGCGCCGCGCTTCATGATCCTGGCCCATCTCCTCGCTCGTGTGGGCCTGCGCGACGACGCCGCGCGCGCCATGAAGCAAGCTCTCTACCTGCGCGAGCGCCGCGGTGAACGCGCCAGAGCCAACGTGATCCGCCGCCTCTTGCTCAACTTGGCGGCGACGTAGCCCGCTCACGCCGGCAGCTCTCGGGCGCGCGCCACGGCCGCTTGGGAAAGCGGCCCCGCGCTCCGATGATCGATCTGGTAGGGAGAAATCTGCGGCAGTAGTGCTAAGACGGCGCCGTTGACGCTACGGGCCAAACTCTCCCTTGTCTTGTCGGTGCTCTTGGCCCTTTCGATCGGGCTGACAGGGGGCATCCTCATCTACCAATCGGCCGCGACGACGCGCGAGCATTTGATACGTGAGCATCAGCTTCTCGCCGAAAACCGAGCGTTCGCTCTGCGGGACAACCTGGAAATCCTCGAAGGCGAGCTCGACCGGCTCACGCTGCTTCCGCAGATCGATCTGAACGATCGAGATCCCGGCCCGGAGGCGCAGCTGCTCCTCGATGCGCACCACAACTCGGTGCTCTACAATACGGCGGTGCTGGTCGTCTCCGCCGACGGCGAGTGCATCGGCGCCGTGCCGGACCGACCCGAATACAAGCTCGGCCATTTCGGCGACAGGCCGTGGTTTCAGGCGCTCAAGACCGCGGGCCCCGGCCCCGTGTTCCACGTCGACGAAGATCCCATCGTGGGCCGCACGGTCGATATCGCGCAGCCCATCATTCGCCGCCGGAAATTCGTCGGCGCCATCATCGGGATTATCGCCCTCGATCAAGCCAACGTCATCATCCCGGGCCTTCGCGACAACCTGCCGCCGCATACCGAGGCTTTGCTCCTCGATCGCTCGGGCCGCTTGGTCTTTCCCACGGCCAATTTCTCGGCCGCGCCCGACTCCCCCTACGCCGAGCTGGCGCGAGCGGCGGTCGACGCGCCCTCGGGCACCGTGACTCGCGTGGCGTCTGGCGAGGAGTCGCTCTTCGGGTACGCCAGCGTCGGGGCGCACACCGACTTCGTCGTCGTCTTTCGGCGACCGTGGTGGGTTCTGGTGGAGCACGTGCAGCATCAGGCCCGCGTGCTCCTCGGTATTCTGCTCGGTGGCGTGTTCGTCGCCGCGGCCGCCGGCCTCCTTTTGTCGGCGTTTCTCACGCGTCCGCTCGCTCTTCTGCGCGCGAGCGCCGCGCGGATCGCCGCCGGGGAGCACGGCGCGAGCGACGAGGTACGCCCGCTCGTGCAGAGCGATGAGCTCGGCGCGCTCGTCCACGATTTCTTGGTCATGGAACGGGCGATCGTGCTTCGCGATCGGGCGCTGCGCGAAGCGGCGGAGTCGCTCGAACGACGCGTGGCCGAGCGAACCCGAGAGCTCGAGGTCGCCCAAAAGGCGCTCGTCGACGCCGAGCGCTTCGCCGCCATGGGCAAGACTTCGGCCGCCATCGCCCACGAGCTGAAGAACGCCTTGAACGGGCTCGGTATCGCCGTCGAGCTCATCGTCGAAAATCCCACGCACCCGCGCGCGATCCGGCTCCGAAAGCAGGTCGTGTCGGAGATCGACCGGCTCCGCGACGTCGTCGATTCGCTGTCGTCGTTCTCGCGGTCGCCGCGCATCGAGCGACGCCGCGAAGACCTCCCCTTCATCGTGAGAAGCGCCATCGAAGCGCTCGGCGATCTCATCGTCGATCGTTGTGGCGAAGTCGATCTCGACCTGCCCGCGGAGCTATCCGTCGATTGCGACGGCCACAAGATTCAAGGCGTCGTCATGAACCTCGTGAAGAACGCGCTCGAAGCGGGGCATCACGTGCGAGTGCGTGCCTTCGAGGGCGACGGCGAGGCCGTCATCGAAGTCGCCGACGACGGAGCGGGCATGTCGGCCGAGGCGCGCGAGCACATGTTCGAACCGTTCTTCACCACCAAGCCCAACGGTACGGGCCTCGGCTTGCCGACTTCGCTGCGCTACGTGCAGGCTCATGGGGGATCGCTCGAGGTGGGGGTAGCCGAAGACCTCGGAGGCGCGCTCGTGCGCGTGCGCCTCACCACCGTCGCGGGCGCGTCCGCTGCTACCGATGCTACATGATCTAAAACGAGTGTCACATGAAACCGAGCGTACTGGTCATCGACGACGAGAAGACGTTCCGCATCGTGGTCGAGGAGGCGCTCACGGCCGAAGGTTTCGACGTGATCGCAGCGGCGAGCGGCGCCGCCGGGCTCGCCGCGTGGCAGCGCGATCCGACGGATTTCGTGATCCTCGACCGTAACTTGCCCGACGCCGACGGCGTGCGTGTGCTGGAGCAGGTGCTGCGCGAGGCGCGCGAACGAACGGTCGACACGCTCGTGGTCATGGCGACGGCCTACGCCGACGTCGACAGCGCCGTTCAAGCGCTCAAGCTCGGCGCGTTCGACTACCTCGCCAAGCCAGTGCGACTTCCGGAGCTCATCGTCACGTTTCGCCGCGCCATCGAGGCCAGGCGTTTGCGAAGCCAGGTGAAGAACCTCTTCGATCGCGAGAAGGCCGCGCAGGGCGAGATCGCGCTCGGCGAATCGCAGCCGATGCGAGACGTGGTGCACATGGTCGACAAGGTGGCCCTCGCCGAGGGCACCACGGTGCTCATCCAGGGAGAGTCGGGGACGGGCAAGGAGCTCGTGGCCAACCTGATCCACCGAACGACCCCCGGGCGGTGCGGGCAGCCGTTCATCGAAATCAACTGCGCGTCGTTGCCCGAGGCGCTCCTCGAGAGCGAGCTCTTTGGCTACGAGAAGGGGGCCTTCACCGACGCCAAAGCTCAAAAGCGCGGGCTCTTCGAAGCTGCCGATCGCGGCACGCTCTTTCTCGACGAGATTGGCGAGATGCGCCCGGGCACGCAAGCGAAGCTCCTCAAGGTCCTCGAAGAGATGACCTTTCGCAGGCTCGGCGGAACACGCGATTTCAAGGTCGACGTGCGCGTCGTCGCGGCGACGAACAAGGATCTCGCTGCCGAGGTCAAGCGCGGAGCGTTTCGGCTCGATCTCTACCACCGCCTCGACGTCTTTCACCTGCGCTTGCCGGCGCTCCGCGAACGCCCAGACGACATCCTGCCTCTCGCGCGCAAATTCGCGGCAGGTTTCGCTCTCCGCATGAAAAAGGCGAGCGTTACGCTCGCCAAGGAAACCGAGCGCATCCTCACCTCGTACGACTATCCCGGCAACGTACGCGAGCTGAAGAACCTCATCGAACGCGCCGTCATTCTTTCTTCGGGGCCCATCATCGGCGCCGAGTGCATCGTGCTCTCCGGGCCGAGCCGCGACGAGCCCGAGCGGAATGCCTTCTTCGCGGCGCACCTCGACCCAGGGGGCCAGCCACCTACGCTCGAGCGCCTCGAGGCCGAGTACATCGCCCGGCTTCTCGAGTTCGCGCAAGGCAATCGCACGCAGGTCGCGCGACTGCTCGGCGTGAGCTATCCGACGGTCGCCAAGAAGATCGCCGACTACGGGCTACTCAAAGAGAAGTCCTAACCTAGAGCACGTCGCGGAAGCGCAGCGGATCGGCGACGTTCTTGACCTTGGCGTTTCGCTCGGGGCCGAGCGAGATACCCTGGTCGGGTGTCAGCACGAGCGCTGCGTCGGCCATCACGAGGATCTCGTCTTTGGCGGCGCATCCTTGAAGGCGGGCGGTGTTGTTCATACCGCTCGAGAAGCCGGTGAAGTTGTCGTTCGGACCGAACTGGCCGACAAAGAGAGGGGCGAGGTTGACGCCCGTCGAGACGCCGAGCCCGGCTTCGCGGAGGTGCTCGAAGCCGGCACGGCTGGGTAGCTCGCTGGTCATCGTGCGAATCGCGAGAGCCCCGCGGATGGCGGCGGCCAAGCGCTCTTTCGGCGCCGAGTCGTAGAAGGGAGGACCGAAGAGCGCGATGACGCAGTCGCCGACCATTTTGTCGAACACCCCGCCGTGCTTCCAAATGATGTTGACCGATTCGCGGCTCCAGAGCTCGACGAGCTCCGCTACGGCCGCCGGATTCTTGAGGACGCGCTCGGAGATGGAGGTAAAGCCGGAGATGTCGACGTAGAGGATGGCCACCTCGGCCTCGCGCGGGGCGAGGTAGCGCTTGGCGTATTCGGGGTCATGAAGGAGCCGGGCAACGTCGTCGGGCCGGAAGCTCCGCGCGAGGGTGCGCCATTCTTTGTTGAAGTCGACGACGCGCTGGCGCACGAAGCCGCTGAAGCCCGCGAGGAGCTCGCGATCGTAGGTGTTGAACCCCGCGTTGACCGAGGTGACGAGGACCTTGCCGACGACGCTCGCCCGCGTGACGCCGTTGATGAGGACCTCTTCGCGAGCATCGCGGAAGCCGAAGCGGTCGACGATGGCGGTGTCGCCGGAGAGCAGGTAGGCTCGCGCTTCGGAGAGTATCGCGCGCTCATGGGGATGTGGCGTACGGCTCCCCAGCGTGTCGACGAGGGGTTCGCCCTTTTCGAAGACCTGAACGTGCAGCGTTTCGGCCTGGTCCTCTTCGGCCACGTAGACGAGCAAGAGCCGGTCGATGGCGATCGTGTCGGCCAAGAGCCGGACGGCGGCGCGGAGCCCGTCGCCGAGCACGCGCTCGCGGAGCACGTCGCCGAGCTGCATCATGACGCGGTGCCGTTCGCGGGCGGCGCGGATCGCGTGCAGAAAATTGTCGAGCTCTTCGCAAGCTACCTCGAGGAGCGCGGCCAGATGCGGAGGGTCGGAGGCAAGGGGCGATGAACGAGGAACGACGAGCCCCGCCGAGCCGAACCACTCGCCGGCGACGTCGAGCGCTTGGGCGACGACCAGATCGTCGCCGATGGGGATGACGACGTCTTCGCGCGACCTTTCGCTGGTGCGCGCCACGACCTCTTCGTAGGGGGCCAGCGAAAAATCGGGGGGCCACGCAAAGGACGTGAGCTTCAGGTCTTCGCTGAAACTTCGTACGAAGGCGGCGCGCGCGCCGACGCGCTGGCATAGAACGGGCAAGACGCGCTGCATGGCCTGGCTCAGGCTCTCGCGCTTCTGAAGAGCCTCCTCGACCAGCTCGTCGGCCACGAGGCTCAGGTCCAAAAGGGCGCGGAGCTTCTTGGGATCGTCCACTGGCATGCTCGCAGGATAGCGGCCACGCTTTTTTCCGCAATCGATGACGAGGCTTCCCAAGAAAGAGGAGTTGTGGATCTAGTTCGCTGACAAGGACCTCAAGGTAAGAAGGGAAAGAACGCATGACGCGCCCGAAGCCGCCCACCAAGAATCCCGCCTCCCAGCAGCACCCCTCCGATAGCCACGACCTCATCCGCGTTCAGGGCGCCCGGGAAAACAACCTGAAAGACGTCAGCGTCGAGATCCCCAAGCGGCGCCTGACGGTGTTCACCGGCGTCTCGGGATCGGGCAAATCGTCGCTCGTGTTCGGCACCATCGCCGCGGAGTCGCAGCGGCTGATCAACGAGACCTACAGCGCGTTCCTGCAGGGGCTCATGCCGACGCTGGGCCGGCCCGAGGTCGACTTCCTTTCGGGGTTGACGACCGCGATCATCGTCGACCAAGAGCGGATGGGCGCCAATTCCCGCTCGACGGTCGGCACGGCGACCGACGCCAACGCGATGCTACGGGTGTTGTTCAGCCGCATCGGCAAGCCGTTCGTAGGCTCGTCCAACGCCTTCTCGTTCAACGTGCCGTCGGTCAGCGGGGTCGGGCAGATCTCGATCCAGAAGGCGGACGGCAAGAAGATAGAGAAGCGCGCGTTCTCGGTCACCGGCGGCATGTGCCCCCGATGCGAGGGCATGGGATCGGTCAGCGACATCGACTTGTCCCAATTGTACGACGACAAGAAGTCGCTCAACGAGGGTGCGCTCACGATCC
>DATEMX010000781.1:0-2658 GCA_035275365.1 Polyangiaceae bacterium
TGAACTGAGGACAAGACTTCGGCCGCACGATACTACTCGCCGGCGCGATCAGAATCCGGCGTTGTCGACCTTGGTGACCGGCTTTTTGGCCGGGTCCGGTCCGGGCCGCACGGGCGGCGCCTTGCGAGCACCGCGGCCTGCGGACGAACGAGCCGGAGGCGCCGAAGGAAGGAGCAACGGGTCTCGCCCCACGGGCGCGACGGTCGTCGTCGGTGCAGCCGCCGAAGGTGCCGGCGCGACAGGCGCCTCTGGGCGAGCGACTTCGACCGAAGCGACGCTGGTGCCGGGCGACACAGGTACCGTCGACGAAGGGAGAGCCACGGACGATCCGCGAGGCGTGCGAAAGACGAACAACGAAACCGCCACGAGCGCAGCGACCCCGAAGACCACCGCGGCGAGCCCGGCCTTTCCCCGCAAGACATTGGTGTCGTCACGCCAAACGCCGGCCGCCGAAGACGGCGGGGGCTCGGTGTCCGGGCGAACGGTGAGCTCTTCGGTTTCGCCACGCGGGCCTTCGATCGTGGGCATTTGTTGCTGAGCGGTTTGCCCAGGAGGAGTCTTCTTTTCGCGCAAGCCCCCGGGCACCGCGACGAGCCCCGACGACCTTTCCAGCGAGAACCCGGACGAACCAACTGGGAGATAAGGGAGGACCAGCTCGAGAGCCTCGCGCAGCTCTTTGGCCGACTGGTAACGCTGGCTGCGCTGTTTCTTCAGGCACTTCTGGATCACGTCGGACAGAGCAGGAAACACCGACACGCCGAACTTCTCGCCGGACGTGGGCTCCTCGTGCATGATCTTGTCGAGCATCGCGTTGTAGTTCGACGCCTCGAACGGGAGCCGTCCGGTGACGAGCTCGTAGAGGATGACGCCGGCGCCCCAGATGTCGATGCGCAGGTCGATGTCGTCGCGACCTTGCGCCTGCTCGACGCTCATGTACTGCGGGGTGCCCATGACCATGCCGGTCTGTGTCATCGATAGACTGACGCCCTCGTCGTCGGTGGTCTTGCTGATGCCGAAGTCGAGGAGCTTCAGCACGACGCCGCCCATCGGGCCCGTGTGCAAGAAGATGTTGGCCGGCTTGAGATCGCGATGGACGATTCCGGCGTTGTGCGCAGCCTCGAGGCCTCGACACATCTCGATCACGATCATGGCGGCGTCGCCGGCTGCGAGGCGACCGTTCTTCTCGAGATGATCGGCGAGCGTGTGTCCGTCGAGGAGCTCGAAGACGATGTAGAGACGCCCGTCTTCGAGTTGCCCCACGTCGAGGACGTCGATGACGTTGGGATGGCGCAGCTTGCCGACGGCCCGCGCCTCGTTGAGAAAACGCTCGCGTATTTCGGGTCGCTTCGCGAGCCTGTCGCCGGTCATCTTGATGGCGATGTCTCGACCAATGAGCTCGTGGTGGGCGGCCCATACCGACCCCATGCCGCCCTCGCCGATAGTGCGGAGCAACCGGTACCGTGACGCGACGAGATCACCCGCTTTCAAGGCAGCCCACCAACTGAACAGGATAACACACGCCTTGGGGAGCGCTTCGCGCCACGGCGCCTATTTCTTCTTGCGTTTGGACGCGCTCGCGGCGCCCGCGTCGGCGGCGGAGAGCACGCTCAAGTCGCCGTTCGCGACCGCTTGTGCGGGTGCCGACGACCCGGCCCCCGCGTCACCTACACCCGCTCCGCTCTTGGCCCCCTGGTCGGCGGTCCGCTCCGAAGCCTCCGCGGCGAGACGCGCGAGCTCGTCGTGATCCCAGCGATCGACGTGACCGTCGAAGTCGAGATCGACGCCGACCCGCTCGAGCTTACCGTTCGAATAAAACTCCCAACGATCGGCCCTGCCGTCTCGATTGCTGTCTCGCTGAATGCGCGAGAGTTGGCCTGCGACGTAGTACTTCCACACGTCGGCGTTGCCGTTGACGTCACTGTCCTGCTCCTCTTTGCCGATGCGCCCGCCCGCGAAGGTGATCCACGTGTCGACTCGGCCGTCGTAGTTGGTGTCGGCCTGTTCGTGCAGGCTCTCGCCCTTCTCGTTGTAGGTGCGAACGACGTCCTTCACGCCATCGAGATTGGTGTCGATCTCCCTGCAAATGAGGACCTTGTGCACCGTGTCGCCAGAGCCGACCATCTGATAGACGCGCCGCACGTTGGGCTGCACGGCCCCCGGGCCCGCCGTCTCGACGGCTTCGCGATCGGCGCGCCCCACGTATTCGCAGCGAGTTTGATCGCTCGCACCGGCATCGCCGACGCTTCGTATGCGATCTCCCCCTTGTGCGGTGGCCTGGGGAGGCGGAGTCGAACCACCGCATGCGACAAAGACCACCGCCGCCGACAAACCGATGGCGACCGGAATCGCCGCGAAAGAAATGGTTCTGCTCATTGGCCTTCCTTCTTTCCTTTGGCGGCCGGCGTCTTCTTCGCCGCGCCAGCGTCGGCGAAGGCGGAGTTCGCGCTGGCGGGCGGCGGCGCTTGAACACTCGCGCCCGCGTCAGGCGCGGCGAGGGGCGCTCCGGCGAGCGTTGCCGACGATGCGCCCACGGGGGCGCTCGGCGCGGCTGCCGTTGGCGCGTTGGCAGCGCACACGTCGATTACGTTGGTGGGATCGGGCTTGCCGTCGTTGTTGTGGTCCGAAGCAATGACCGCGCACTCGACCTTTTCTGGGTTC
>DATEMX010000782.1:0-4924 GCA_035275365.1 Polyangiaceae bacterium
TCGGCGTCACCCATCGCAAGGGCAAGAACGACGCCCCGCGCGCCCTGCCCGGGGAGCCCGGAAGTCCTTGGGCCATCGGCGCCAAGGAGGGCGGGCATACCGCCGTCGACGCGGGGCTCGGCACGCTCGACGACTTCGACCATTTCGCCTCCGCAGCGAAAGACGTGGGCATCGACGTCGCGCTCGATTTCGCCGTTCAGTGTTCACCGGATCATCCTTGGGTCAGCGAGCACCCCGATTGGTTCGAGCACCGCGCCGACGGGAGCATCCGCTACGCGGAAAATCCTCCCAACGAATATCGCGACGTCTATCGGGTCGATTTCGACACGGCCGATCGCGCGGGTCTCTACGGCGAGCTCTACCGCGTCGTGATGTTCTGGATCTCCCACGGCGTCCGCTTTTTCCGCGTCGACAACCCGCACACCAAACCGCTCTTCTTCTGGGAGTGGCTCATCGGAAAGGTCCAGGCCGAGCACCCCGACATCGTCTTTCTCGCCGAAGCCTTTACTCGGCCCAAGATGATGAAGGCGCTCGCCAAGGCCGGCTTCACCCAGTCGTATACCTATTTCACGTGGCGAAACGACAAGCGCGAGCTCGAGGAATACCTCACCGAGCTCACAGAGACCGACATGCGCCACTATTTCATTCCCAACTTCTTCGCCAACACCCACGACGTGCTGCCGCCCATCTTGCAGACCGGCGGGGCTCCGGCCTTCAGGATGCGCGCGGTCTTGGCGGCTACGCTTTCGCCCTCCTATGGTATCTACAGCGGCTATGAGCTCTGCGAAGCGTCGGCGCTTCCGGGCAAAGAAGAATACCTCGACTCGGAGAAGTTCGAGATCAGGGTCCGCGACTACGAAGCGCCGGGAAACCTGAACGCCTTCTTCACCGAGCTAAACCGGATTCGACGCGAAAACCGAGCGCTGCAGGAGCTCGCCAACCTCACGTTTCTGGCGACCGACAGCGACAATATCTTGGCGTACGCCAAATGCTCGCGCGACCGAATGAACGTGCTCCTCGTCGTCGTAAACCTCGACCCTTTCGCGGCCCACGACGCGTACGTCGAGGTTCCGGTGACCACCCTCGGAGGCGACGTGGCGCGCGGATTGGCCGCCTTGGACCTCTTCACGGGCGCGCGTTACACATGGGGCGAGAAAAACTACGTCAGGTTGGAGCCCCACCTCCCGGCGCACATCTTGCTGGTGCAGGCCACGACCTCATGACGGCGAACGGCGCATCCCTCGACGGCGATCCGCTTTGGTACAAGGACGCGATCTTCTACGAGCTGCGCGTTCGTTCGCTCTACGACAGCAACGGCGACGGCGTGGGCGACTTTCCGGGGCTCACCGAGAAGCTCGACTATTTCAAGGAGCTCGGCGTTACCACGCTGTGGCTTTTGCCCTTCTATCCATCGCCAATGAAGGACGACGGCTACGACACCGCCGATTACCTCGACGTGCACCCCGACTGCGGGACGCTGCACGACTTTCGGATCTTTCTCAAGGAGGCACACCGTCACGGCCTGCGGGTCGTCACCGAGCTGGTGCTAAACCACACGTCGGACCGGCATCCGTGGTTCCAACGTGCACGCACGTCGCCCCCGGGCAGCCAGAACCGCGACTTCTACGTTTGGAACGACACGCAGGCGCGCTACCAGGAAGCGCGCATCATCTTCAAAGATTTCGAGCTCTCCAACTGGACCTGGGATCCGGTGGCCAATGCCTACTATTGGCACCGCTTCTACTCGCATCAGCCCGACCTCAACTTCGAGAACCCCGCCGTCAAGCGCGCGCTCATGCGCGTCGTCGACTTTTGGTTCGGCATGGGGGTCGACGGCCTCCGGCTCGACGCCGTTCCGTATCTCTACGAGCGCGAGGGCACGAGCTGCGAAAACCTCCCCGAGACATATGCGTTTCTGCGAGAGCTTCGAAGGCACGTCGACCGCAAGCACAAGAACAAGATGCTGCTGGCGGAGGCCAACCAGTGGCCAGAAGACGCCGTGAACTACTTCGATCACGGCAAGGCATGCCACATGGCCTTCCACTTCCCGATCATGCCGCGGCTCTTCATGTCGGTGCGCACCGAGGATCGCTTTCCTCTCGCCGACATTTGGGCGCAAACGCCGAGCATCGAGGAGACGTGCCAGTGGGCGCTCTTCTTGCGCAACCACGACGAGCTCACGCTGGAGATGGTGACCGACGAAGAGCGCGACTACATGTACCGCGCCTACGCGCACGAGCACCGGATGCGCATCAACCTCGGCATACGGCGCAGGCTCGCGCCCCTGCTCGGCAACAACCGGCGCGCCATAGAGCTCATGAACGCGCTGCTCTTCTCGCTGCCGGGGACGCCCGTACTCTACTACGGCGACGAGATCGGCATGGGCGACAACGTCTATCTAGGCGACCGCGACGGCGTGCGCACACCCATGCAGTGGAGCGGCGACCGCAACGCCGGCTTTTCGCGGGCCAACCCGCAGAAGCTCATCTTGCCGGTCGTCATCGACCACGAGTACCACTACCAAACCGTCAACGTCGAAGCGCAGGAGCAAAACCGGCACTCCTTGCTCTGGTGGATGCGGCGGCTCATCGCGCTGCGGAAGCAGTTTCGCGCGTTCGGCCGCGGCTCGATGGAGTTTTTGAACCCCGACAACCCGCGGGTCATCGCCTTCGTGCGAAGCTACCGGGACGAAAACATTTTGGTGGTGGCCAACCTCTCGCGCTTCGTGCAGTACGTGGAGCTCGACCTCGCGAAATACAAGGGGATGACCCCCGTCGAGCTGTTCGGACGCACGACGTTTCCCACCGTCGGCGAGAAGCCCTATTTGCTGAGCTTGGGATCGCACGTCTTCTACTGGTTCGCGCTGGAGGCGCCGCGCGGAGCCGGCAGGTACACAGGCGGGCCCATTTCCCTTCCCCAGCTGGGGCACGCAGGCGATTGGGCGTCGGTCGTCGCCGGCGACGGCCAGGAGATGCTCGAAGCGGTGCTGCCGCATTACCTCGAGCGCGCTCGTTGGTTCGGCGGCAAGACCAAGCGCCCGAAGACGGCGAGCATCATCGAGGTCCTGCGCCTGCAAGAAGACGCCAACCCATGCATCACGGTAGTCGAGGTGGAGTACACCGACGGCGAAGCCGAGCGCTACGTCATGCCCATGAGCTTCGTCACCGGCGCGGTGGCCGCCGACATCCGCGAGCGCGCTCCGGAGCGGGCCATCGCCGAGCTCACGCTGCAGCGCAAGACCGGGCAGAAGACGGGGATCGTATGCGACGCCATGGCCGACGCGCTCTTCGGACGCTTGCTCCTCGACACGATCGAGCGCAAGCGCCGCATCAAGGGCGTCCGCGGAGAGATGGGAGCGACCTCGTCGCGCGCGTTCCGCGCGCTGCGCGGCCCCGACGGCTCGCCCTGCGAACCGCGCGGCCTCAGGGCCGATCAGAGCAACTCGTCGATCGTGTACGGCGATCGACTCATCTTGAAAGTGTTTCGACGGCTCGACGAGGGCATCAACCCCGACGTCGAAATCGGGCGCTTTCTCCAAGACCAGAATTTCGCCGGGACGCCCGAGCTCGCGGCCAGCCTCGACTACGAGGCGCAGCGCGGCGAGCTGATGACCCTCGCGGTCGTCCAAGGCTTCGTGCAGCACCAGGGCGACGCCGCGCAGTACACGCTCGAAGAGCTGAAGCGCTTCTTCGAGCGCGTCGTCACCAAACGCGACTGGGGAGCGCTGCCCGAAGAGAAGCCGCTCGCGGCGCTTTTGTCGGAAGAAGAGCCGGCGCCCGCCATCACCAAGATGATCGGCGCCTACCTCGACGCGGCGCGGCTCCTCGGTCGGCGCACCGCCGAGCTTCACCTCGCCCTCTCGGGCTCGAGCCACAACCCCGATTTCGCGCCCGAGCCGTACTCCGCGCTCTACCAGCGCTCGATGTACCAATCGATGCGCAACGTCAGCGGCCGCGTTCTGCGCCTGCTCAAGACCAAGCTCGCCGGCCTGCCCGATCACGAGCGACCCTATGCGCAAGCGGTCGTGACCCACCACGACCGGCAGGAGCAGATCTTCGAAGCGTTCTTGAAGCGCAGGGTGGCCGCGATGCGCATCCGCTGCCACGGCCATTTGCACCTCGGCCAGTTTCTCTACACGGGGAGAGACTTCGTCGTGATCGACCTCGAGGGTGATCCGTCGCGCCCCGTCAGCGACCGCCGCCGCAAGCGCTCTGCGCTCCGCGACGTAGCCGCGATGATCCGCTCATTTCACTATGCCGCCGTCATGGGGCTCACCGAACAGCTCAAGGCGGGCGCGCTCGGCGAGCGCACGCTCGCCGACGTCGAACCGTTCGCCGATCTTTGGCACACCTGGTCGTCGTGGGCCTACCTGAAGGGCTACCTCGAGGCGGCGGGCCGCGCGCCCTTCGTCTCGAAAGATCGCGAAGAGCTCGCGATTTTGCTCGACGCCTTCAGCCTCGAAAGGGAGCTGCTCGAGCTCGAATACGAGCTCCACGCCGGGCGAGAGCTCGTCCACGTCCCGCTGCACGGCATCTTGAAGACGCTGGGACTTGCCGGCCATGCGTGATCGCTCCGATCGTCCCGGCGCGCTGCCTCTGCCCGACGGCTCTACCCGGTTTCGTATATGGGCCCCGTTCGCGCGCGAGGCCGCGGTCGAGATCGTGCATCCGAGCGCGCGAAAGGTCCCCATGCACGCGGGCACGGGCGGCTTCTTCGAAACGCGCGTCGCCGACCTCGGCCCGGGTGCCGACTATCGCTACTTGCTCGACGGAACCAAAGAGCGCCCGGACCCGTGGTCGCGGTTTCAACCCGAGGGCGTCCATGGACCATCGCGCGTGGTCGATCCCGACGCCTTCTCGTGGACCGACAGCGCCTGGAAGGGCTTGCCCGCGCCCCGCCTCGTCATCTACGAGCTACACGTCGG
>DATEMX010000783.1:0-3677 GCA_035275365.1 Polyangiaceae bacterium
ATGCCGAGCGGTACGCGCGGCCCTGACGACCCAAGGGTTCGAGCGATGTCCGCGGCGGACCGGAAGCGTTTGCCATCGCTTTTGTCAATGCGGGCAGCCGCGCGCGGCAGCTTCGCGAGGTCCGGCATGGCGACGCTCATCGTGTTGGCCTCACAAGCTCACGCTCGTGGCGATGGCGCTCAACGTCGACCGCGTTCGGCGTGGAGATTGAGGCGCGGCGGTAGAGGTCCTGAATCACCTCCGCGATCTGCTTCGCCGAAAGGTGCGGGCCGATCGCGACGAGATCGCGGACGCACGTCACCCGTTCCCCTTCGGCAGGGGGCGGTAGCTGAGCGCGGGCCATCAGCCGGCCACCTTGCGGAGGGAGAGCCGCTCGCGCATCGCATCGAGCGACGTCGGAGCGCTCTGCGGCTCCGGCACGTCGTTCGAAACGGCTCGAGCCGGCTTCGTGGTGATCTCTTCGATCCATGAATCGTGGGCGGCGCGCGTCGCGTACCAGCGGCGTTGCCGCTTCTTCGCGCCTTCGATCTCACCGGTGCGCGCAGCCGCGTAGGCGCGCCGCTTTCCAGCGGGTGAGTCGGCGAGGTCCATCTCAGCCGACGAGGGCAGGGACGACACACCAAGGCACTCGCGGAGGTACGGGGCGAGTAGCTGCGCAACGATGCGCAGCGGGTCACTATCCAGCTTGGTGGAGGTTCGATTCATGGCCCAATCCGTGCGTCCGCGCGACGGCAGGGCCGCGACGCAATAGGTTTTGCTCAACGAGCAGCAAGGTCCCCCGATGAAGCGGCAGGCCTGCGATGAGACGTCCTTGTGTCTGCCGCCCGATCTCGAGAAGCTCGGCGGCGCGAATTTCGCCGCTCAACTCAACGAGTGCGCGGACCTGTTCCCGCAGCTCTTCGCTTGCGACGACGGTTGCTCGAGGGCTCGGTTTGCGACGCGACATGTTGCAAAGTTGGGCGCACTCTGACTTTCTGTCCAGCCGCCGGAACAGGCTCATTCGGTGAGGAAATGGCAGTTCTTTCCGAAGCCACCTCCGCGGTCATTTCGAGGCTTCCTATCTTTCGCCGAACCTTGAAGACTGCCGCCTCGGAATGCTCGGTTCTGAATTTTCCGACAAGCTTCTTCAACGTTTTTCCGCCTTCTGCCCTAAGAAACCCCACGCACTGGTTTGCCGAATCGTGATCCATGCCCGACGCTTTGAGAGCCCACGTGATGAGCGTCGGAGCGTTCATGGCGTTAAACTCAACATCCAATTGGCGCATCTGGTGCTCGATGCGCGTTCGGAGTTCGGCCGGCGTGACCTGCAGCTCGCGAAAATACCGAGAACCAGAGATCCCTTGCCCAAGTTCAACGGCAAGCCGTTCCGCGATGTGGCTGCGGCGCTCCTCTTGGTTCATCTCCGCCTTGGCCCAGAGGAAGGCTTCCATTGGATGGCCCTCTCGATACGTGCGAGCAAATTCTTCTTCGCGACCGAGGCTGTCCGTTGCTCTGATGACTCTGTCGACGAGTTCGTTGACGGCTTCTGTGCGTAGGACTGCAACCCTCCCGCGTTTAGTTTTCAGACATCTAGCCGCCCATTTCGCGCCGCCACGTAGCGTGAGAACATCCTTGGTCTTCACGATCTGATCAAGCGCCTCGAGTACAACCGTGACGCCGTATAGGAGAGGATCGTCCGGCTCCTCATGGTGTTGAACTTCAGCTAGCCGAAGGGCGCTCCACACCGCCATCTCGGCGACTTGATGTCGCGAGACGTTTTTTTCTTGGCCACGAACGAGTGCCGCAGCGACTTTTGGTGACAATTTTCTGCGCCTTCGGGTGGGTTGTTTCACCAAAGCCATCATCGCCGCCTCGCCTTCTCGCGTCGAGAGGGGAGCGGCACGACGTTGCCGGCGCGTGCCTCGTCCGCTCGCTTCAACGCGTCGAGCAACGCCCGGGCGACGTCGTATTGACCGTCGGCGATCGCCTTGGAGACGGGATCAAGCTGAGGTGGCAGCGACGTGGCAGCGACGATGCCGTGCGCTCGAGATGCATCAAGCTCGGCTCCGCGCGACTCCTTGTTTTCAGCACCTTTCGGCGCACCTTCGAGCGGCTCAGGCTGCGACTTTCGGTTTTTGAATCCGCCGCGTCTGCCGATTCCGCCACTTCGGCTTTTCTTGTTCTTCTACTGGGTTACCGTCCGTCTTTGAAGTGCTTTCTTGGTTGTTTGGCCCATCCTCTGGCCCACCCCCCCTGAGCAAGGCCCTGATTTCGGGGATCGCGAAGGTGAGCGGGTGAAGCGGACCGAGGGCCAGCTCACTAGCAGAACGCGCGGCGCGGCGGTAGCGCTGAAGCATCGCCGAGGTGGTGTGCCCCGTTCGATCCATCACCCACGTCTCGCTCTTGCCCTCCGCAAGGGAGAGGGTGACGAAGGTGCCTCGGAGATCGTGCGCGCGTAGCTTTCGGGTGTTCTTGCCGTTCTCGAAGAGCTCGGTCCGGGTGACCCCTGCGGCTTTCAGGTCGACGCGCAGCTGGCCGGCAAGCTTCTGGTTATCGAAGGGGAGCCCCGCCTCGTCCACGAAGAGGAAGTCGCCCGGCTTGGCCTCGCGAAACTTCGCCCACGCGGCCAGCGCGCGAACCACCGCAGGATTGAGGGCCCATGCTCGCGGGTCGTCGGTCTTGTTTTCGTCGAGCCGGATCACTCCCTTGTCGAGGTCGACGTCGACGCCGATTCGCAGATCGGTCGCTTCGCCGGTGCGGCAGCCCTCGCGGCATAGGAAGCCCCAGAGCAGGCGACGGGCGAGGGGAACCGCCGATTCCAATGCGGCCATGAGCGCTGCTTCCTCGTCGGGATAGAGGTAGCTGAACCCGGGCGGGCTCCCGACCTTGGGCATGAAGCCGCGGGGCAGGGGGCTGGCACCGATGAGCCGGCACGGGAAGACGGCAAGCTCCAAGACACGGTGAAGGAGCTGGGCGTACTGCCTTCGAGTCGCTGGCCGCTTCGCGGAAGCGGGAAGGTTGGCCATGATCAACGTGCAGTGGTCCAGGGAGACGGAGGGTAGGGGAAGGTCGCCGAACTTCGCGCCCGAGTCGACGGGGATCGCCTTGATCGCTTCGAGTCGGGTCTTGTCGAGGGCCTTCGTCTTCTTCTCGCCAACGTGGTCGGGGTACTCGCGGTGAAGAGCGCCGGTGGTCCAGCGATCGGCGAGCTGCCCGAAGGTCGTGAGCGCCTTCGCCGCCTTCCTCTTGCCAGTCTCCGAGCAGAGGCCCTCGGCGAACTTCACGACGTCGGCGAAGTCCTTCTCGCTCGAAACCTCCGCCCCCTTGCGAAGGATGATGGGTGCCTCGGTCGTGCGCCCCGACGCGGTGAGCATCGAGGCAAGTTCCTGCAGCTTCGTCGCGCGGCGCTCCGCCAGCGCTTCGTCGGCGACCTTGATCACGAACCGCCCCCGCTGACCCTTGCCGAAGCGGAGGCGGGTCTCGAAGCCGTCTTTGACCTGGCGCACCATCACTGGCCTCCTTCGTGTTGCGCGAACCACGCGTGAGCCTTGGCGCGGAACTCGCGCGCAGCGATCACGAGCAGTTCAGCGGCTACTTCGGCGTCGAGTCGCGCGCGACGCTCGGGCGTGATGTCTCGCCTCGCCTTGATTTCGGCCCATTTCTTCGCAGGCATCAGACACCTCTTTTTCGCCGCTGCG
>DATEMX010000784.1:0-2419 GCA_035275365.1 Polyangiaceae bacterium
TAGCGACACGACGCATCGGCCCACGCTTCCCGCCATACGCAGGCTCGTGGTTCATCGTCTCGTTGCGCCCCTGCTGTGCAGGCACTGTCGAGGGTTGATGCGACTCCTCGCACCTCCATGAAATCTGGCGAAGTAGTGCTAATTTGCTGCGAGGCGACACGGCCCCGGGCCGCCGTTTGCAGGCGCGCCGTAGGGAGCTCCCCTCGGCGCCTGAACCACGATAGCGCCACCTTCGGGCGGACGAGGCGCCAAGGCCCCGCGCATCACCGGGCGCCCTTCGCGCACGTTTTCAACGGTGATCACGACGTCGTTGCCTCGCCGTTCGATGGCCGCGATCGACGCCGCCAGCGGCGCCGCTCCACGCGCGCTGCAAGCAACGCCGTCGGCGGCGATGGCGATGGCGATGGCGTCAGGGCTCGTTCGGGGGACGCCCGCTTGCCAGATGAACTGCGGATCGCTTGGCGCCGCCGATACGACCGTGAGGCACTGGCACGCGGCGGCGCGCGGCACGCCCGGAGCCAGCGACAGATCGTGCGAGACGCCGAAGAAATGAGCTGCTTCTGGTGGCTCGGGGGTTCGCGCGCTCGCCGCGGGGGGCGGAGCGGCGAGCTTTCTCGCCGGCGGCGGCGTGCTCTCCGCCGTTTCCCATTTGCGGTCGTCGACCTCGGCGGCTGCGTTGACCTGGGCGTCGCCCTGCACGTGCGCGCGGCACGCCCCGAGCCAAAACGCGACAGAGACTGCTATCACCCGCCCTCGGCTCTCGTAGCTTCGCATGGCCCTTCCTAGACTACCTGAAGCCGCTACACAGCGGAAAGACGACAAGGTACTTCTAGGGACCGTGGACTTGGAGAAGGTAAAAGCGTTGCTTTCCGCGACGACGACGGTCCTTGCCGTCGGGCGCGTGCGCGCGGTGACCGGCCTCTCGGTACGCGCAACGTTGCCCGGAGCGCGCATCGGCGACGTCGTCGTGATCCGCCGCAAAGGCGAGCCTTTGCCGGGCGAGATCGTCGGCTTCGAAGCAGGCGAGGCCATCGTCTTGCCGCTCGGAACGCTGGCTGGAGTGGGTCCTGACGACGCGGTCGAATCGACGGGAGCGCCGCTCGAGGTCCGCGCGTCAGACGCCTTATTGGGGCGCGTCGTCGACGGCCTGGGACGGCCACTCGACGGCGTTCGACCGCACGAAGGGGCGGCGATACCCGTCGATCGATCCCCGCCGCCCGCGCTCGAGCGCAAGGCCGTCGTGCGCCCTCTCGCAACGGGAATTCGCGTCATCGACGGCCTGCTCACGCTGGGCGAGGGTCAAAGGCTCGGGCTCTTCGCGGGTTCGGGCGTCGGGAAATCGACGCTGCTGGGCGCCATCGCGCGCGGCACCGAAGCCGACGTCGTCGTCGTCGCGCTCGTCGGAGAGCGCGGCCGCGAGGTGGGCGAGTTTCTCGAGCATAGCTTGGGGAGCGAGGGGAGGAAGAAGAGCGTCGTCGTCGTCGCCACGAGCGACGCTCCCGCGCTGGAGCGGCTCCGCGCGGCGCAGGTCGCCACGGCGTACGCCGAATATTTCCGCGATCGCGGTCGTTCGGTGATGCTCCTCGTCGACTCGGTGACGCGCTTCGCGCGCGCTCAGCGCGAAGTCGGGCTGTCGGCGGGCGAACCTCCCGCGCGGCGAGGCTACCCACCGAGCGTCTTCGCCATGTTGCCTCGGCTACTCGAACGTAGCGGGCAAAGCGCGCGCGGTTCGATCACGGCGATTTATACGGTGCTCGTCGAGGGCGGCGACATGGACGAGCCCATCGCCGATGAAGTTCGCGGCATCGTCGACGGTCACGTCGTCCTCGATCGCGCCGTCGCCGCGCGCGGCCTTTACCCCGCGGTCGACGTAACCGTGTCGCTCTCTCGCGTGATGGGATCCATCGTCGACAAAGCCCACCAAGGCGCCGCCAAAAAAATGCGCGATCTCGTGGCACTCTACGAGTCGAAGCGCGATTTGCTCTTGCTCGGCGCCTACGCCAAAGGAACCGACAAAGAGCTCGACAGGGCCATCGAGCTCATGCCGCGCATCGAGGGATTTCTGCGGCAGAGCAGCGGCGAGATCGCCGACTTCGCAGAAAGCGTGCAGAAGATGGCGCTAGCGGTAAAGTAGCCCGCTTCCTATGACGATTCTGCAAGTCGCGGACCTGGGCTTCGGCTACGGCGCCGGCAAGCTCTTCGAGAAGGTGACCTTTTCCGTTGCCATTGGCGAGCGCGTCGCGCTCGTGGCGCCCAACGGTGCCGGCAAATCGACGCTCCTCAGGCTCGTGGCGGGTGAGCTCGGCGCCGACCACGGATCGGTGGTCGTTAGACGCGGCGCGAGCGTCGGTTACTACCGCCAATCGCACGAGCTCTCGGCAGGCGGGACGGTCATCGAGGCGTTCCTCTCGGGATTCGA
>DATEMX010000785.1:0-19906 GCA_035275365.1 Polyangiaceae bacterium
CGAAAGGGGTGCCTACCTTTCTCACGTTCCCGCTTGTAGCAAGCTGTCGATCGTTCGAGCACGCCCCTTCTCTGCCTCCTCCGACTTCGAGTCCGTACGGGATCGGACGGCTATCGCTTTTCGGGCGGCAATCCAGCGACCGAGGCTCGAAGCTCCGCGTGGGCCGCCCAATCGACGGGCCGATGCTTCACTTTGGTACTGGCGGGAAACGCGCCGAGATAGTCGTCGCCTTTCCAGTTCTTGACCGGACGCACGGGGCGCGGGGCGAAACCACCGCCGCAGTTGGGGCAGACGTTGTCGAGATCATCGACGCACGGAGCGCAGAACGTGCACTCGAACGAGCAGATGCGAGCCTCGACCGAATCGGGCAGCAGCGCCTTGTTGCAGTTTTCGCACGTCGGTCGCAGCTCGAGCATGGGGGGCCGAAGAGATTACGCTGTTAAGTGAGCGTTTGCCACGCGTCGGCGAGGCGGCGCTCGGTGACGACGGAGCCTGAGGAGGTGAGCTCCTGCGCGAAGAGAAAGACGTGAAACTCTTCGAGGAGCCATCGATAGCGTTCGATCGCGGCATCCCCCGCGGGGCGGGCCGTCCGGCTCTTATGGTAAGCGGCGAAGAGGGCCTCGATCTGCGCCTCCTTTTCGCGGTATTTGGCGGCGTTGTGCTGGCGGCGTTCGATCCGGAGCTCGAGCGCCTTCAGGTAGCGTGGCAACTGCGCGAGCGTTTCGCGGGGCGTCGCTTCGACGAAGCCGCGGTAGACGAGGCGCGCGAGGTGAGCGCGTGCCCCTTCGGCCGAGGTGCTGCGCTCGGCCTTTTGCAAGACGCGCTGGTAGGCGGTCAGGACCTCACCCACCGCTCGGGCGACCTCGGCGGCGTACGGCGCGATCTTGCCGCGCGCTTCGCTCGCACGCGTGACGAACTCCGCGGCCGCGCGAACGGGCGCGCGGCCCTCGACGCACGCGCGCAGCACCGCGGCGCGCACGATGCCGTCGCGCAGCTCGTCGGCGCTACCGAGCCCGGCGTAATGAAGGCACGTCGCCGAGCTGACGGCGCGCCGAGCAGCCTTGCAGACTTCGGAAAGCGCGAGAGCGTAGAGCGCGGCCGCTCCCACGCGATGCGCCGACTCTGCGCGTTCGGGCGAATCGAAGACGCGCAGAGCCACGTGATCGCCCTCCACGGCGAGGGCCGGAAAACCGACGAGGCTCACCTGCCGGTGGCGAATTTGTACCTTTTCGGGCAGATCGCCGAAATCCCAAGAGGTTACCAGATCTTTCTCCAGCGTCTCTTTCGGTACGCTCGCGTACGCCTCGCGCGCGCGGTCGGCGAGCCCTCGCGCGAGCGCTCTGAAATCGCGGGAGCACCCGGCGATCTTGCCCTTGTCGCCGACGACCTCGAAGCGCATGGAGAGGTGCTCACGCACGAGCTCGAGGCGGAAATCGCTCGGCTTGACGGCGACACCGCCGGCCGAGAGCGCCGTGGCGAGCGCCTCCAAGAGCGAAGCGCTTCCGAAGGCGCCCACCAGCTCGACGAGGTTTTTCGCGGGCGACGCGAGAGCTTTTCTCAGGGCCTTCGGCAACGACTCGATGAGGGCGTCGATCTTCTCGGCCAGCATGCCCGGCACCATCCACTCGAAGCGCCTGGGATCGAGTAAATGCACGATGGGGAGCGCAATGACGGCGGTGATGCCGTCGTCTTCGTCGCCGGGCGCGAAGCGGTAGCGGAGCTCGACGGCGTGATCGCCGACGCGAAGCACGCTCGGGAAATTCTCTTCGGAGACCAACGAAGCGCCTTCACCAGCTAGGTGCTCCCGAGTCATGCAGAGCAGCCGCGGGTCCGCCTGCTCGGCGATCTTGCGCCATCGCTCGAACGAGATGGTGGAGTGCACGTCGGCCGGCACCCGCTCGTCGAAGAACGCGAAGACGGCGCGCTCGTCGATCGCGAGATCGCGCCGGCGCGCGCGCTCGGCCAATGCCTCGAGGCTTCGCAAGAGCTCCCCGTTGTGTCTCTGAAATGACCCTTGGGTCACGATCTCGCCCTCCACCAGCGCCGAGCGGATGAAGATCTCGCGCGCGGTCTCGGCGTCGATGCGCCCGAAGTCGACCGTGTGACGCGCCACCGGGAGCCCATAGAGTGTGACCTTTTCGAACGCCACCACCTGTCCCCTCCCCGCGTCCCAGTGTGGCTCGGCGTAGCTCCGCCCGACCACGTGCTCGGCGACGCCCTCGATCCATTCGGGATCGATCTTGCCCACCGTCCGCGCGTAGAGCCGGTCGGTCTCCACCATCTCCGCGGCCATGATCCAAGGCGGTCGCTTTTTGAGGAGCGAGGAGCTCGGGTGAAGGTGAAGCTTCACGTTGCGAGCCCCTACGTACGTCCGGTCGTCGAACCTCATGGCCACGTTGCGCAAGAGCCCGGTCAAGAGCGCTCGGTGCACGGCGGCGTCGTCGCCGCCCTTTGCCGACGTCGCCGGGTAGTCGAGCTCACGCATTTGCTCTTCGAGCTCTGCGTGCACGTCGATCCATTCGCGCATGCGAACGAACGACAAGAAGTTCTTTTTACAAAATGCCCTGAGTTTGCTCTTGGGCCCGTTCGCCTCCTTCTGATACGCGCGAAAAAGAAGCAGCAAGCTCGAGAAATCGGAGGTCTCGCCGTGAAACGCGCGGTGTGCGTGATCGGCCTTCTCGCGCTCGTCTTGCGGTCGCTCGCGCGGATCTTGCGCCGAAAGCGCGGCGGCGATCACGAGCACGTCCCGCAAGCATCCGAGCTCGTACCCCGCCAGCATCATGCGGGCGATGCGCGGGTCGACGGGGAGGCGCGCGAGCTTTCTGCCGATGGTGGTGAGGCGGTGCTCTTCGTCGATGGCTCCCAGCTCGAGGAGCGCGTCGTAGGCGTCTTTGGCGGCCCGGCGCTCGGGCGGGTCGACGAACGGAAACTCGTCGATGCTCCCGAGCCCCAGCGCCGCCATGCGCAGGATGACGCCGGCGAGGTTGCTGCGGCCGATCTCGGGCGTCGTGAACCCCGCGCGAGACGCGAAATCTTCCTCCGAATAGAGCCGGACGCAGATGCCCGCGCTCGTACGCCCACAGCGCCCCGCGCGTTGCCGCGCCGAAGCCTGGGAGACGCGCTCGATGGGTAGGCGCTCCACGCCGCGCCGAGGATCGTAGCGGCGAACGCGCGCGAGGCCGCTGTCGACGACGTAGCGAATGCCGGGAACCGTCAGCGATGTCTCCGCGACGTTGGTGGCGAGCACGATGCGCCGGCCTCCGCGCGGCTCGAAGATCCGATTTTGCTCCGACGCCGAGAGCTTGGCGAAGAGCGGCAAGATCTCGGTCCCCACGAGCTCGTCTTTCTCGAGGCGCTCTGCCGTTTCGCGGATCGCGCGCTCGGTCGGAAGAAAGACGAGCACGTCGCCGCGACCTTCCTTGGAGAGTTCTTCGACGGCCAATGAGACGCGGTCCTCGAGGGTGAGCTCGTCTTCTTCGTCGTCTTCGGACTCGGAGACTGCGCCGGCCGCGCGATGGCGGACCTCGACGGGAAACGTTCGGCCCGACACCTCGATCACCGGAGCTCCGCCGAAGTGATCGGCGAAGCGCAGCGCGTCGATCGTCGCCGAGGTCACGATCACCTTGAGATCGGGGCGCTCGCGCGAAAGGCCTTTCAGGTAGCCCAGAATGAAGTCGATGTTGAGGCTGCGTTCGTGAGCCTCGTCGATGATGATCGTGTCGTACTGCTCGAGCCGACGATCGCCCTCGATCTCCGCGAGCAGGATGCCGTCGGTCATCAGCTTGACGTAGGTGTCCTGCCCCGTGTGATCGCCGAACCTCACTTTGTAGCCGACTGCGCCGCCCATCTGCACGCCGAGCTCGCTGGCGATGCGCGACGCCAATGTCCGCGCGGCGATGCGGCGCGGCTGGGTGTGCCCGATCGTGCCGACGACGCCGCGGCCGAGCTCGAGGCAGATCTTGGGAAGCTGCGTGCTCTTGCCCGAGCCCGTTTCGCCGCAAACGACGACGACGGCGTTCTTCGCAATCGCGTCGGCGATTTCTGCTTTTCGTTCGACGATAGGGAGCTCTTCGGGAAAGGCGAGCCTTGGGACCGCGCGACGGCGGCGTTCGCATCGAAGGACCGCAGCGGCAACGTCGCGCTCGAGCTCGCCCCACCTTCCGGAAATGTCGCGACCCAACCCGAGCTGACGCGTCACGCTCTCGAGCCGGCGCAAGAGCGTGCGCCGTTCGCGCAGCATGCAGAGCTCGAGGTCTTTCGTCAGCGTCGCGATGGTGGCCACGTTTTCGGGCAACCTACCACAATCGACTCGAACGGCATTCAAGCCGGGCTTTGCTCACTCCACGATTCGCATGATCGGAAATTCCTCACCGATGGGCGGCGTCGGCAAGAGGCCGTTTTCGACGATCCCGTCGTCGCTCTCGGGCTCGCAGAGATACACGGCCAACGCGCCGAGCGGCTGATCGGTCACGACGACCAGCGCGTCGCCCGCCAGCTCTCGAGCCTCACGCGACCAAGAGACGCGGCGCTGGCCCGTGCCCGATGCTTCGAGGATCGCGCGGCCGGCGACGTCGCGGGAGCCCTCGAAACGCGCGACCTCGACCAAGGCTCGCGGCGGCGCCGTCCCGAGCCGGAGCCCATGTCCGCGCAAGAACGACTCGAGCGCGGAGGGTACGAGGTACGCGCGGGGCCGATCGACCACCGTCTCGCCTACGAAACGCGCGAGATGCGGGAGGCGAACCACATGCGGCGCCCCGCTTTGCGTCCGTGGGTCGCGCGTGAGGATGTCGACCATGCCGGGCAGCGCTTCGAGCCGATAGCTCACGGCGATGCGCTCGCGGGGCGCACGACTTCGCAGAACGACCTCGCGCACGGCGTCGGCCCTTTCGGCAACGGCGCGCACCGTTTCCAAGAGCCAAGCGTAGGTGGCGCGCACGCGCTCTTCGAACGACGCGTAGGAGTAGCACTCGAGCAGGAGATCGAGCCGCCCTCCGAGGCCGCGGTAGTTGCTGCCGAAGCGAGGGTGATGCGGATACGTCATCCAGCCTTCGCCCACCGGCGCCGAGGGATCGGCCTTGCCGCGCGCATCGAGGGCGCGCTCGTCTTCGACGAAGTTGCCGTACCAGCCGGACTCGAGGCCGAAGTTCTTGCGAACGGCGTCACTTACGGCGGGGACGAGCGCGCGCCGCATGAATTCGACGGGCTCCGGGCGTCCCGACTCCACGGTGTGGGGAATGTCGTGGGTCATCGCAAACCGATGCACCGATCCGTTGGTGGCGTGGGTGTCGACGGTGAGATCGGGTTCCCACGGCTGGCAGACGCGCGTTTGCAAGAGACGCATCTCGAGCGCGTCGTGGCGGATGTAGTCGCGGTTCAGGTTGATCCCTTGGGCGTTCACCCGCGTTCCGACGCGCGCCGGACCGTCTTGTCCCGTCAGTCGCTCGAGGTCGAGGGCGCGGTTCTTCGTGTCCATGGCGTCGTTGCCGTCGGGATTGAAGATGGGCACGACGAGCAGCGTGATCTTCTCGAGCAGACCTTCATTCGCCCCACCAAGGAGATCGCGCGCCAGCATGAGTGCCGATTCCTTGCCCTCGACCTCGCCGGCGTGAATGCAGTTTTGAATGAGCACCACCGGGCGCCCGAGCGCCCGTGCGGCCGCGGGATCGACCGCGCCCGCCGAAGACATCACGAGAAGCGGCAGCACGCGCCCTTCAGGGCTCTTGCCGAAGCTCGAAGCGCGAAGGCAGCGGCTGCCGAGCGCCTCGAGCTCGGCGATGAATGACATCACCTCGGCGTGGGTGCTGGTCGCGCGAAAGCCGCTCGCTTCGGCGATGGTGCGCGGCTTGGTCATCTCGGCAAAGGCGCCGTGGCTCGCTCGAGAAAGGCGCGCACTTCGGTCTCCACGAGCGGCGATAGCAGCGTTCGGACGCGCGCGTGGTAGGCGTCGATGAACCGCCGCTCGCCTTCGGTGAGCATAGACGGCGCGATGAGCCTTTGATCGTAGGGCACCACGGTGAGCGTTTCGAACCCGAAGGTCGTACGCTCGGCGCCCTCGGGTTGAGGCGACAGCTCTTCGACGACGACGAGGTTTTCGATCCGAATGCCGAACGCACCGGTCTTGTAGTAGCCCGGCTCGTCGGACACGATCATGCCGGGGCAGAGGCCGACGCGGTTCGGTCGCTTGGAGATGCCGTGCGGCCCTTCGTGAACCGAGAGAAAGCAGCCGACACCGTGCCCGGTTCCGTGATCGAAATCGACCCCCGCGCTCCATAGAAATTGACGAGCCAGCACGTCGAGCTGGGTGCCCGTCGTTCCCGCGGGGAAACGCGCTTCGGCCAGCGCGATGTGGCCTTTCAGCACCTGCGTGTTGCGGACCTTCATCTCTTCGGTCGGCGTACCGATGATCATCGTACGCGTGATGTCGGTCGTGCCGTCGGTGTACTGAGCCCCGCTGTCGACGAGCAAGATCTGGCCGCCTTCGAGCGGCAGCGCGCTCGCCTCGGCGACCGAATAGTGCGGCTCGGCCGCGTGCGGACCGACCGCGGAGATCGTGTGAAAGCTGAGGCCCCGGTAGCGCTCTCCCTCGGCGCGCAGCGCGTTGATCTTCTGGGCTACCGTCCACTCCGTTTCGCTTCCCGGAGCAACGCGGTCGAGCCACGCGAGGAATCGGACCATGGCCACGCCGTCGCGCAGGTGCGCGGCGCGAATGGCGGTCACCTCGGCGAACGTCTTGCACGCCTTCGCCAACGTGCAGGGATCGGCGTCGATGTCGACCGTAGCGCCGGCCGCGGCGAGACGTTGCAAAATCCATTCGGTTCCGGTGGCTTGATCGACGCGCACGCGCTTTCCCCCGAGCGCGAGGAGCGCCGCCCCGAAGGCGTCGAGCTCGGCCAACCCGGCGACGCCCGGCCCCTGCGCGGCGAACTCCGCGCGAACCTCGGCGCCGATCTTGGCCGAGTCGATATAGAGCACGGCGCTCGCGTCGGCCCTGAGAACGGCAAACCCCAACGCGTAGGGGGTCGTGTCGACGTCGCTTCCTCGAATGTTGAAGAGCCACGCAACGCTGTCGGCCGCGGACACGACGAGCGCATCCTGCCCGGCGTCGCGAATCGACGCCGCCATGCGCGCGCGCTTGGCCGCCGACGATTCGCCGGCGAACTCCTCTGGATAGAGCTCCACCGCCGAACGCGGCGGGGGTGGCCTGTCGATCCAGAGCTCGTCGATGGGGTTGTTCTCGACGGGAAACATCGTTCCGCCGGCGCGCTCGACGGCCTTCTTGACGCTGCGAAGCGCGTCGGGCGTGTGCAGCCGCGGGTCGTAGCCCACGCGCTCGCCTTTGCCGATCAGGTGCTCGAGCCACGCGTCGGGCGGAGCCTCGGTGATGTGACGGTGCTCCCAAAGCGAGGCGTCGGTCTGGCGCAACGCTTGGAGCGTGTAGCGACCATCGACGAAGAGCGCGGCGCGTTCCTTTGCGACGAGCGCGAGGCCCGCCGATCCGGTGAAGCCGGTGAGCCACGCCAGACGCTCGGAGCACGGCGGCGCGTATTCGAGTTGAAACTCGTCGGTTCGCGGCACCAGGAACGCGGCCAGGTTGCGGCGCGCGAGCTCGCTCTTTACCGCCGCGAGCCGCCGCGCTTGCTCCGCTGTTTCCATCACCCTCTCATTTCGTTTCGAAGGAGAGCGGCACGGTGACCATCGTCGGCTGAACGCAGCGGGCAGGGCCCGACGGGGGCTTGCACACCTCGGCGAAATCGGCCTCGCGCAACGCCGAGAGGACGCACGGAGGCGGCGCGGGGGAGTGCCCCGGCGCGGCTGCCACCTTGGCCACCTTGCCGTCTTTGCCGATCGCCAAGCGCAGTTGCATCTGGCGGGGCGCCGAGGGCGAGCCGCCCTTGGCCGCCTCTTCGCAGCAGCGATCCAGGGCCGCCGACGACTTGGTGAGCGCCGTCGCCACGCCGTCGATCGGCACCTTGCGATTGCTCACGGCCAACGTGCCCATCTTGTAGCTGCACGCCGGCGTGGCATCGGGCGGCACCGGAGCCGAGACCGGTTCGTTCGCGACGGCAGGTGCCACGAGCACTACCGCGGGGCAGCCGGTGCAGGCAGTCCACCCAGAGCCATCGGCGTTGCATTTCTGCGCGCCGACGTTGATCCCGTCGATGCACGTGCAAGAGCTCGGTTTCCCAGGAGCGCACGCCTCGTGCTTCTGGGCGAGCGCTGTCCCGATGATGCCGATCGCCGCGATCGCCGCGGCGACATTCACCAGTTTCGTCATCCAATCGTCGAGCATCTCGAGGTCCTACCCCAACCGGGGGCGATATGAAACCCCATGATAGAAGGCGAAACGCTCGGCCGCCACCCGGCCTCTGGCCTAGCGCCGCGCGGCGAAAATCCGGCCCCCCAGATTCGAGAGCGTGGATACTTGCCATGCCGGCATGCCTGGATGCCAAGTCACGAACGACGGGGGGGGACCCCCTTCCTGCTTCACTTCTCAATTTGGCATGCCAAATTGAGAACGATGGCGCGGACCCTCCTTAGGAGGAAACAGCCTGTCTGCGTAGCTGACGACCACACGACAGCCTGCCGTGTTTCGTGCGTCGAGGGTGGGTCCTCCGCCCGTGGAGAACTAGTCAGAACTAGGGACACTAGCGCCCGTGCACGAGCGGCGCGCCCAAAAGGAGGCGGTTTTTGGGCGTGACTTCGGCGGGAACGAGCTGCGTATGCACGAGGTAGCCGTGACTCCGCAAGCGACCCGCGCGAGTGACGTCGATGGCGAGCGGCGTATCGAGCCAGCCGCCGAGCCCGCCGGCATCGTTTTTTGTCTTGTCGTGGCAACAAGGCAAGACCACCACGCGGGCCCGCGCCTCGATGGCTTTCGTGAGCACCTCGTCGGTGAGGCCTCCGCACGCGTGACAGGAAACAATGAGATCGTTCGGGCCGGCGTCAACGTCCTTCAGCGAGCCCTCGACGATCTGCACGCGTCGAGCGAGCCGCGGCCACTCGCGCTCTACGCCCCGAGCGAGCTCTACGGCGCTGCCCGGCAAGCTCGCGTCGACGGCCAGCGCGCTCTCCGACGAGTCGTCGAGCAGGAGCAGCATGTGCGCGAGGAGCCCGTGGCCGCACGCGAGATCGAGCACCCTTCCGCCGCGAAACCGCCGGCGCGCGCGCTTGGCGACCTCCCACGATTCGAAGAGCTCCTTGCGCGGCAAACACTCGAGCGCACACACTGTTCGTGCGATCCGGTGAAAGAGCGTATCGTCCGGGAATCGACCGATGTCGCGCAGCGTCAGTTTGGAGCGGCTCGCGGGATCGAAGCTCATTTCGTTTGCCCTTCGCTCGCGGCGGGCAGCCAGAATAGAGCTCGCCCACGATACCATCGAGGAAGAATTGTTGAGAAGATATGGCGGGCGCGTCGGCGAGGGTCGGCTACGATGCTGCGCATGTACTTCGACACCATTCGCCAGATGAAAAAGATGCTCGGCCAGCTCGACAAGTGGCTCGAGAGCACCACCGCCCACGCCCAGGCCAAGTCGTTCGATCCGAACGTGTTCGTCGGCCTGAGGCTCGCTCCCGACCAGTTCGCCCTCGTGAAGCAGGTGCAGACCTGTTGTGACACCGCCAAGTTGGTCGCAGCTCGCCTGTCCGGCAAAGAGGCGCCCAAGCACGCCGACACCGAGCAAACGCTCGATGAGCTTCGCGCTCGCGTTCAAACCGTCGTCGCCTACCTCGACGGATTTTCCGCCAAAGACTTCGAAGAAGCCGCGACGCGCGTCGTTACCCAGCCCCGCTGGGAAGGCAAGACGATGACCGGCGCCGACTATTTCCTCGAGCACGGCCTTCCGAATTTCTTCTTTCACATCACGCACGTCTACGCGATTCTCCGTCACAACGGCGTCTCGCTCGGCAAGCGCGACTACCTCGGCGCGTTGAACCTGCGCGCTCCGGCCTGAGGCGCGGCACATAGCAGGTTGGTGAAATAGCGAGCTTGCTCGCGCCGCCTTGTGCGGAGACCTTCGCGAAAATCACTCTTGCTTCGTGACTGATCACGTGTTCAGTTATCGAGATGCACAGCCCCATCCCCTCCGGTGTTCAGCAAATTCTCGATCTGTTCGATGCGAGCCTGCCCGACGTGAAATTCGGCGATCTCGACGCGTCCGTGCTCGCCAGCGCGGCCGAAGAGGTCACCGTCCTCGCCATTGCCCTGGCCCAGGCCGAAGCCGCGCTCGAAGTCACGCGCGCCGCCTTCGTCGAAAGGCAAGAAGCGCTGGTTCAGAAGGCGCACCGAGCGCTCGCCCACGCGCGGGTCTACGCCGAAGGAGACGCCGCGCTGTCGGCGCGCGTCGACGGCATCTCCGTTTCGCGTCCCGCGCGGCGCGTTGCGCGGGTCGAAGCGAGTGAGGCGCCCGATGGTCTCGCTGCCGAGGTTCCGCGTCGCCGCGGAAGGCCGCGCAAGGTCGATACGGGCGAGCTCCTCGATCTGTCGATGGCCGAAGCGGCCGCTTCCTGAAAGCGGCCGCGAGTACGGCGGGGTGTCACGCCCCGGCGCAAACGAGGGCGACGCGCTAGATTGGCGCCGATGAGTCCGTCCATCCAGTGGTACCCGGGCCACATGACCAAGGCGCGGCGTGAGATGGGCGAATCGATCCCGTCGCAAGACGTCATCATCGAGGTGCTCGACGCGCGCATGCCTCGCGCGAGCGAGAACCCGATTGTAACCGAGCTTCGCAGGCAGAAGCCCTGCATCAAGGTGCTGAGCAAGAGCGATCTCGCCGATCCGGCGATCACCCAGCAATGGCTTCGTCATTTCGCGGTCGAGTCGGCAGCCACCGATGCCTCGAGCGAAAGCCCGGGCGGACCGCAGCCTGATCACGGCACCGGGAAGGTCGTGGCCCTCGCCGTCTCGGCCGAACGCGCGTCCGAGGCAAAGGCGCGCATTCCCGAGCTGTGCAAGGTCCTCGCGCAACGCCGCAGCGGCCCGGGCCAAACGATTCGCGCCATGATCGTGGGCGTGCCGAACGTCGGCAAATCTACGCTGATCAACACGCTCATGGAGAGAAGGGTCGCCAACGTGGGCGACGAGCCGGCTGTCACCAAGGGTCAGCAGCAGGTCACCCTCAAGAACGGCATGACGCTGTCGGACAACCCCGGAATTCTCTGGCCGAAGATCGACGACGGCGCGGCGTCGTTTCGACTCGCGCTCGGCGGCGCCATCCCCGACTCCGCCATCGACTACGAGCCCGTCGCGCTCTTCGGGGCGCGCTTTTTTCTGGAGCGCTATCCCGCGCTCCTACGGGCGCGATTCAAGCTCGAACAGGTGCCCGCCGAGCCCGAAGAGCTCTTGAACGAGATCGGGCGGCGGCGGGGCTGCCTTCGCAGCGGAGGCGTCGTCGACCTGCACAAGGCCGCTGACATCCTCATCCACGAATTTCGGACCGGCAAATTGGGCCGGATCAGCTTGGAGTCGCCGGGCGACGAATGAACTGCTCGAACACGACGAGCGTCACGCTCGTCGTTCGACCGGCTTCGGTGAGGATCTTCTTCACGCGGGGCCAATCGAGCCCGGCTTGACCGGCACCGATGCGCGGGATCCCCACGCGCTCGATGCCGGCCATGGCGGCGAGCTCGGTCATCGTTTGCAACGATTTGGTGAGCCACGTCACCTTGGCCTTTTGCGCCGATTGCTCTTGAATGCCCAAGATGAAGACGTTCTCTTCACCTTCCGACCACGCGAAGACATCGCCCACACGGAAGGTGCGATCGGCGCAGCGCGCGCGGTATTCCTCGAACATGGCAGGCCAGCGCTTCTTGAACGCCACGGCCACGCCCGCATCCATGGCGCCGGCCGTGTCGCAGCCGTGCGCAAAGGCATGGAGGCCCTCGGTGTCGAAAATATCCCCCTTCATGAAGATGGTCGGCATCGGCGGACGCCAGCCTAGCACCGTGGTAGATCACTTCTCGGACCAATGGGCAAAATCGACGACATGCGCAAACAGCGCGAGGCGCAGCACGGACGCCCATCGAGCACCGAAACGTCGACGCCGAGCGATCGCGTGATCGCGCTCCTGCGTCAGCGGGACCTCGCCGCCCAAGCGCCTTCGCCTTTGGCCCACGAAGAGCCTCCGAAGGCTCGACTCGACGACGCGAGGGGAAAGTGCGCCGTCTGCGACAAGGTCCGAACGCTGCAAAACGGGCTCGTCACCGATCACCAAAAAGGCCTCGGAAAATACTGCCCGGGGTCGCGCAAGGAACCGGCTTAGCACTACTGCCGCAGATTTCTGTGGCAGTAGTGTTAGTTAGATCTTGGGGATGCGTAGAGTCTTGCTGATCATGAGACTCCCCGAGAGGGCGAAGAGAAGCACGAACGGGTGGAGGGCGAGCACGCCGGACCCCCAGAGACCCCAATAGAGGTCGTCACCCAGACGCTCGCTACCTACGCCGTCGACACGCAAGCCGGCGAACGTCAGCACCGCGACGAGGAACACGCTGCTCGGGATGGGGGTGCCCTCGAAATGGGAAACCTTGTCGGCGCCGGCCGATAGCGTCTCAGCCGTGACGTTGTAGCGGGCGAGGCGGCTCACGCCGCACACGACGAAATAGACGAGCACGACGCGATCGAGGAAGGTCGACATGCCTGCGGCGAACGCCATGACGGCGGGGGCCACGCCGAACGAGATGACGTCGGCCAGGGAATCGAGCTCGCGCCCGAGCGCCGAGTGCGTCTGGCGGAAGCGAGCGATGCGCCCGTCGAGCGCGTCGAAGGCGAGCGCCGCGAATAGCAGCGGCCCCGCCAAGAGAAAATCGTGGCGATCGTGACTTTGAACGAAGCTCATCGACGCGAAGATCGCGCTCATCCCCGACGCCGCGTTTCCAAGGGTGAAGAAATCGGCGAGACGAAACTCGCGGATCATCGAGAAGTGCTTGGGTCGCGCCTTGGGTTCTTTCACGCCCCGAACCTACAGGAGAGTCCGCGCTCTCGTCGAATTCGCTGCGAGCACGGGCGGGTAGCGTTGCGGCTCAGGGGGCCGGCGCGACCTTGAGTTGTTCGTTGACCACCTCGAGCAGGTCCGAGGGGCGAAAAGGCTTGTAGAGCAGCCGGAATCGGCCATCTTCGGCGAACGCCTCTGCGCGATCGGTGACAGCGCCGCCCGTGCAGAAGACGAAGCGGGCCGCGAGGCGCTCCGAGAAATCGCGCACGAGCTCGTGCAGCTTGGGCCCGTCGAGCCCCGGCATCGAAAAATCGCAGACGATGACGCCGAAGTTCTGGTCGCGCTTCAAAAGCTCGAGCGCCTCCACCGAGCTCTGCATCGCCACCACCTCGTGTTCCTCGGACAAAAACTGCTCGTAGACCTTGAGGATGTTGACTTCGTCGTCGACCACGAGCACCCGGCCCGGGGGGGCAAGCGGCTTGGGTTTGCTGTCGACCGGCTCGCTCACTTCGGCCATGAGACCGGTATCACTCGGGAGGAAAATGCGAAAAGTCGTGCCGTGCCGAGGGTCGCTCTGAACGTCGATGCTGCCCGAGTGCAGCCGCACGATGTCGGCTGCCAGGGCGAGACCGAGGCCCGTTCCTTGATCGCGAGGCTTCGTGGTGAAGAAGGGACCGAAGATCTCCTTCTGTTGATCTTCGGGAATACCGCACCCGCTGTCCGAAACCGAGACCAGGATTCCGCCGGGGCAAACCTCGCTCGCGATGCGAACGAAGTTTTCGTCGGGACCACCTTCGACGATGGCGTGGCTCGCGTTGACGAACAGGTTCGTGAGCATCTGCTCCAGCTTGGCCGGGTCGGCCGCGATGAGGGGCACGTCGCTCAGCTCGACCTCGAGGCGGGCCCGGTGGCGGAGCGAGTTTCGCACCAGCTTGCAGGAGTCGCGGATGATCTCGTTGACGTCGACCATCCGCACGCGATTGCGCGCGAGACGAGAATACTGTTGGAGCTCGCGCACGACGCGCGTGATCCGATCCATGCCGGTCATGTTGTCTTCGTTGAGCCGCGCGATCTCGTCGAGCATCGAGCGGAGCTGGAACTCTTCGAACACCGCCGACGCCTTCTCGGGAGCGCGCTCGATGGTGGCGACGAGCGCCCTCACCTTGGTCAGGTGGCGATCGAGAAAGACGCTGTTGCCAAGAACGAAGGTGGCGGGGTTGCTGACTTCGTGGGCGACACCGGCAGCCAGCTTTCCCACGGCAGCCAAGCGATCGGCGTGCATGAGGTGCCTTTTCAGGTTGTGGCGCTCGATCGCGTAGCGGATGGCGCGACGCATGGTGTCCGCGGAGTACGCCCCTTTCAAAAGGTAGTCTTGAGCACCCTGCCGCAAGGCCTCGAAGGCGACCGACTCGTTGTCGTCCGACGTGAGGACGATGATGGGGACGTCTTCGAGGATGCCCTTCAGCCTGTTCAACGAGTCGAGGCCATGGCTGTCTTCGAGCGACAGATCCACCAGGGCCAGGGTGACATTGGAGAGCTTCAGGTCTCGGAGCGCGGCAAGGCTCTCCACTTGCGTCACCTCGAGATCGTCGAGCCTCGCGGCCTCGAGCCTTTCTCGAATGACGACGACGTCGACGGGGTTGTCCTCGACTAGAAGGATGTGCACGGAGACTGCTCCTAACACTACTCTTGCATATTTCTAGGCACCAGATCGATCGCGCTCTCTCAGCGTTTTCCACGCTACCAATCCAGCACTACTGCGAGAATGCAAGGCTTGGCGTGCCTTCTGGGCGCGATATGCACTATGCTCTGCCGACATCACACATGAAAACCAAGCGCCTCGGTGACAGCGACCTCGAAATCACACCCCTCGGTATCGGCACCTACGCGCTCGGGGGAGCAAACTGGAAGTTTGCTTGGGGCCCGCAAGACGACCAAGACTCCATCGCCACCCTGCGGCACGCTGTCTCGAGCGGCATCAACTGGATCGATACCGCGCCCGTCTACGGCCTCGGCCACGCCGAAGAGATGGTGGCAAAGGCCATCGCCGGCCTCCCGAAGCGCCCGCTCGTCTTTACCAAATGCTCCATGGTTTGGGACGAAAGCGGCGCCATCTCGAACGTGTTGAAGCGCGATTCGCTCCGCCGAGAAGTCGAAGGGAGCTTGAAGCGCCTGCGGGTCGACGTCATCGACCTCTACCAAATCCACTGGCCGCGAACGCCTGCCGATCTCGAAGAGGCGTGGGAAACCTTGGCCAAGCTCAAAGACGAGGGCAAGGTTCGCTACATCGGGGTCTCGAATTTCGACGAGGGTCACCTCGAGCGCGTGCGCAAAATCGCGCCGGTCACCTCGCTACAGCCGCCGTATTCGATGCTGAACCGCAGCATCGAGCCGGCGATCCTACCTTACGCTCGCGAACACGGGATCGGCGTCATCGCCTACGCGACCATGCAAAATGGGCTGCTCTCCGGCAAGATGACGCGCGAACGTGTCGCCGCGCTGCCCGAAAACGATTGGCGCCGCGGCAGCGACTACTTCAAGGAGCCCCAGCTCTCCAAGAACCTCGCCGTGGCGGCAACGCTCGCCGAGGTGGGCCGAGAGCTCGGTGGCAGTCGACCGTTCACCGTATCGGAGGTAGCGATCGCGTGGGCGCTTCACCAGCCTGGAGTCACCGGCGCCATCGTCGGCGCTCGTCGCGTCGACCACGTCGACGCTTTTCTCCGCGCGCCCGAAGTCACGCTCGGCGAACGAGCGAAGAGCCGCATCGACGCCGCCTGCCAGTAGGCACCGCGACGCCGCCCTCGCCGGTCGAGTTGGCGAAGCCAAGAAGGCGGCGAGGTGAAGGGCCGGTTACGTTCGCGCGGGCGGTACCCGATGTTCGGCGTCTCGACGATGCGTTCGAGCACGGCAGTAAGTTCGGTTTCACAGAGGTCGGGACTTGCTTTTCGATGCTCGCTCCACCACGTCTTGATGCGCTTGGCCTCTGCCAAGGCTCGAGGGGTGAGGTGTAGAATCATCGGTGAGCGCGGAGCTGGGCGAGCGCTTCGGCGGCATCGATCGTCTCTCCACGCTTCATCTGGTCGATGCCTTCACGCAACGATGCATGCAGCCGTTCACGTTCCTCGGCGTCGAGAACGTCTCCGCCATTCACGAGCACTTCGTCGAGGGGAATCAAATCGATCTCTTGCTTTCGCGGTTTCATTCGGAGTCGAGCACAATCGGGATGGTGGGTCCCGACAGCGGCTCGCGGACCGAATGCGGCAACACGGCGCGAACGTCGGCCTCGAGGGAATCGACCGACACCACCTGCGACGCAATGGCGTCGAGCTCGGCTTTGAGCTCGCGGGCCGATCCGAGGCGTAGAACGCTCGCCGTGATGTAGGCGAACGACCGCTCGATGGTCGCCATCTGCAGCTCGACCGCGCGGAGCGTGCTCGACATCTGCTCGCGCTGTTGCACGCGCCGCTGCGCCAAGCCGAGCGTTTGGCGCAGCGCCATGCGCATCGTCGCATCTTTTTCGGTGGCGAGCGCGGCCGTCGCCTTCGCCACTTCACTCGCGAGCGTTTCGCCCGAAGCCGATTGAAAGAAGCGCACGAGCTTCTGTTGCGACACTGACAAGCGCTCGAACGTCCGCAAAAGGTCGTCGAGTCGATCGCGAGTAGCTTCGAGCTCCGCGAGCGACATGCCCGCGCTGTCGAGCTCGGCGGCGCGGATCTCTTGGTGCGTTCGCCGAAGGGCGAGCAAGCGTTGATCTTCGCCGGAGGCCATGCCGAGCGCCGGAATGTGCGCGCCCGGCAGCGTTCTGGACAGCCCGCGCACGGCCGACGGCGGGTTCCACATCGGCCCCGACTCGGGCACCAATTCCAAATCGTCCTCGAAAAACGGCGCCATCCATCTCTGCAGGCCAGGCGATCGAGACGCGATGACGAGCCAGGCGAGCTCCACCACGGCGCCGATCGCGAGCGGCCACTGCGTTCGGAGCGCCAACGAAAATGCGACGGCGCCGAACAGGAGAATCACGTTGTATTGCAGCCAAAATGCCCGCGCGAGGCGAAACGGAAGCGGGCTCGACGAAAGCGAAAGCTGATCGGTGGTCATGGGTTCGACCCTTTGATGGCTAGGGCGACGCAACGGAGTTGCGAATGAACAAGACGTCGGTGCGCCGGTTTTGCGCGCGGCCCTCGGGCGTGGCGTTCGTCGCAACGGGGTTAGCCGATCCGTTGCCCCGCGCCACCATGCGGTCGCGCGGCACGCCACGCGACACGAGGTACTCCAGAATGGCTTGCGCCCTGAGCTCGCTCAACCTCTGGTTGGTCCAGCGATCGCCTTGCAGATCGGTGTTTCCTTCGAGGCGGATCGACATGCCGCGCGCGATCTCTATTTGCGGCAAGATCTGCTGATTGACGACGCCGATGGCCTCCGGATCGAGCTCGTTGCTGCCGCTGTTGAAATTGATCGACACGGGCTTGGTAAAAACGGCGTTGCCGACCTGCGCGGTCTTTCTCTCGTAGACGTCGGCCTTGGTGGGCGATGGCTTGCCTTTGGCCTCCCAGACGCGGCGAACGGCGCGATCGTCGCGCAGCGTGCTGGGTACGAATCGGTCTTTGATCTCCGCCTGGGGGTAGTTGACCCAGATACCGTCGGCTTGGTTGTAGACCCGATCGAAAGCGGGCGTGGAGCCGTCGAGGCCGAAGAACCTCACGTTGTCGGTCAGGCGCGTCCACTTTGCCCATTCGATCGCCTTGAGAGTCTTCTCGTAGCCGAGCTCGTCCCGAAAACGCGGCGCCGCCGAGGCGATGAGGCGAGCTGCCGCCGGATGATCTTTGTCGGCGATCTCGACCGCCTCGAACCACACCTTGGCCAACTTCTCGGCGACTTCCGGGAACTCGTCGAGGACCTCCTTTTTCGCGAGCAGCACGTCGGCCACGAGCTCCGTCGCGTCGGCCGTGGAGAAAAGGCGGTGTGCACCGGGCCGGCCCGCCAGCGCGAGCGTCACGTCGGGCTCCCACAGGCAGGCGACGTCGACCTTGTTTTCGACGAAGAGCGTTCGAGCATAGGTGAAGTCTTCGGGAGAAAACAGCGCTGCGCGGCGGGTCTCGGCGATCTGCTCGGGCGTGAGCCGCGAGTTTTCGATCATGAATTCGAACACCGTGTGGTCGGGCGAAAACAAGAGCATGGCGGATTTGCGTCCGACGAGGTCTTCGACCTTCTGCACCTCCTTGGACGAGACGCAGGCGTCGCCGCCGCGCGACCAGTCGATCTGTAGAAACGCCCGCACGTCGGTTCTTGCAGCGCGATAGCCGGCGAGGCTGATGGGTAGCTCGTCGACCGTTTGCCAAACGAAGTCGACCTCGCCCGATTGGAGCGCCTTGTTCTTGCTCGGTGCGTCTTCGATGAAGACGACCTCCAGGTCGAGACCGAAGCGGGCGGCGACCGAGCCAGGTTGCGTCGTCAGGCCTCCGGCCGCCACGAGGAGCGCCATGTGACCGGGCCACTGTGAGACGGCGATGCGTACGCGGCGACTACCGAGCGGCGCGCCGCGCGGAATCGCTCCCCCGGGCGAGAACGAATTGGCGACGCCAGCAGGGCCCGTGGCGGCGGAAGCCCGCGTCTCGTTCCTCCACTGCACGCCATAGGTGCGGACGGCGGTGGCTGACGATCCCGCGACGATCGCCGCGATCAGGAATTTCGAAAAACTCGACAGTTTTTGCATTCGTAGGCAAGGCTCGCTGCAGACCAACCCGCGCGGGCATCTGGGGCCGACCATGGACCAGCGATTGTTTCGGCAAGGTATCCGAAAGCGATCGGCGATGAGTCGCGGCAAGCTCGAACGTGAACGTGGCGGCGTGGCCAAGAGTCACACCGTCGTCATCGGCGCCCGCTTCGCGCGCTGCCCTCTGCGGATCTGCACGTCGAACCCCGTCGCCGACCGAGGCACGCCGCTTGCTTATGGGTCGAGCAGATGCGACGCAACGGATGGACCGACATGCTGATCGTGAAACCCATCGTTGGGATCGTGGAGATCGTCGCGCTGCTGGCTTCGGCCGGATGTGGGGGTGACACGTATTGCCAGTCGGGGCCGAAATACGGCACGACTTGTTACAGCATGAGCGACGTGCGCGCCGCGCACGGCGATCCGCGACCGCCCCCAGCCGAGCCCCAGTGGCGGGCCCGTCCACCGAAACCGACCCCGTTGCCCCCGGCGTCACCGAGCTCGACCTCCATGAGCTCTCCTTATTGGCGCCCCTCCGCCGATGCAGGCGCTCAGTGAGTTTACTCGGCGCGGGCCGACGGCCCCGCCTGCGATGGGTTTACTCGGCGCGGGCCTACGGCCCCGCCTGCGATGTAGAGACCGGGTCACCGGCCTGAGCGCAAACTACCAGAGACGCGGGTTGCTCGACGAGATCGGGAACGTTGGACCGTAGCTCGGGGGCGGTGCCCAATCACCACCCACGGGGGGTGTCGTCGATCGCGACGGCGCTTCGACCGTGAACCCCCTACCCCACACCGATGGGTGGGGGATTGGATACGCGACGCCATAGCCACCTCGGTAGTAACTCATGCCGTAGGGCACCGAATAGCCCCCAACGTAAGGCGCGTAGTAGCTCCCCGCGTACGAACGAAGCATGGAGATGCCGCCGGAGGGTGGCCGATTGTGTTCGAAAGGCGCGGCCGTGGAGGCACTCGCCTGGCGAGCTTCGAACGATGGCGCGCCGCCGCTGCCGAGTACCACCGTGGATCGGCGCGCCGCGGGGGCACGAGGAAACGCGGGATCGTGCGCCACCCAAGAAGGAACCACCAGGTCGTTTCGCGCGGCCGAGCGGACCCGCGAAGCCGACGATGCCTCGCACCCCACGCCGCTCGCCATCCCGCCGATGACCACGATCGCGCTCAGCAGCGGGGATGTTCGCACCCTTCAATGGTGCATCGGCGGCCGTCGCGCGGCAAACACGTCGACGACGCCTGGGATCCTCGCCGCT
>DATEMX010000786.1:0-2126 GCA_035275365.1 Polyangiaceae bacterium
TGGCGGCGAAGCCGCCTCCGCGCGGAGCGCGGGTTTGGCCAAAGTCTGACCAGACTTTGGCCAAACGGCACGTGCGCCATCGCGCTAGCGCACGACCACGAGCACGGCCTTGCCGCCTCGGCTCTCTGGCTTGACGCTCGCGTAGCCCTCTTGCCGAGCGAAACCGGCGAGATCGCCCTCGTGTTCATCCATGTAGGCGCTGAAGCGCGTCCAAATGGCCCGCGCTTCGTCGTCGGGGAGCGGTTTTTTGTCGATCATGGCGACCAGTTTCGATTCGTTCGGCATCGCACGTTCCTCATGGACGCGCCGCTCCTTCGAGGGCGGCGGCGCGCAGCTCTACCACGATCTTGCCGTCGCCCAGCATGCCGAGCTGCTCGGCGGCGCGATGCGACAGATCGATGATGCGGCGCGCTCCATAAGGACCCCGATCGTTGATGCGCACGACGACCCGGCGCCCGTCGCTCCGCCGCACCTCCACCATGGTTCCGAACGGGAGCGTGCGGTGTGCGGCCGTCATTTGCCCGGGGTCATAGCGCTCACCGTTGGCGGTCTTGCGTCCCGCGAAGCTTCGCGCGTAATAGGTCGCGAACCCGATCTGCATCGCCGGAGGTTCGCCGGTCGGCTGCGGGGTGAAAGGAGCAAAGCTAGGCTCGGGTGGCGCCGGCGCGGACAGCGTCGGCGAAGGGCGGTGAACCACGCAGCTCGAAACCACGAACACCGCTGCCGCGACCGCCGTATTCATGTCAGGCCGCGAGCCCACATCATGAGGGTAAATGACGCTTGGCTAGAAAGAAACGGCCCCGTTCGGCTGATCGCTGCGCCGCGAACTTGTGCGGTGACCAACGAATTTCGTCGGTTCGTGCGGCCGCTGAGACTAAACTTGTCTCCTCCCACGACAACCATCATGCGCTGGTCCCTCCCATGGAGTCTCTCGCTACTCGCCATCCCGCTGGCGTGCACGCGAGCGACTGAGCGCGATGGCGCGAGCCGCATAGCGACCCCGGCCCAGGTCCTTTACGTGGGCGACCGCGTCGTCGTCGAGCACGCGATCGCAACCTTCGTCGAGGGAACGGTACTTTCGATCTTCCGTGATCGCGCGAAGGTCCAACTCATCCCGTCGGGCGACATCGCCGAGCAACCGATCTCCGAGGTCTACGTCCCCTCGCCGAGTCACACCAACGCGGTGTTCAATGCTTTTGCGCCGGCGCATGCGACCGAGCCCGGACACGGCAAGACGCCGTTGGGCGAGGGGAGCTACGCCGTCTGCCACATGCCCGACGGTGTCTGGCGCGGGTGCCGCATCGAAGCAGCGGGCTCGCCCGTTCGCGTGGTGGACGACGGCGCCACCGTCGCCGAGCTCTCGTGGCAAGAGATCCTCGCGCCGACCGCCGTGACCGAGCTCAACGTTCGGCAGCGGTTCGAGCGCAACGCCAAGCGCCGCGCGTTTCGCGAGGGCGCGCGCAACGCCGGCCGCCCGCGATCGCCTGCGTCGTGGCGACCCGCGCTCAGCGATCGCATCATCGCCGAACGCGAGGGCAACTTCGTCACGGCGCGGATTCGCAGTCAGCGAAAAGGCATCCTGCGAATTCAATGGGACAGCGATCAGAAGGTCGCCGAGGTGGCGCTCGCCGACGCCGCGCCCGAGCCACCCGTGGCGTTCGTGGCTACGGCGGGCAACTACGTCCTCGTACGACCCGTCGCGAGCGCCAAGCCGTGGTCCGTGATGCGCGTGGAGTCTGCGGGCAGCGAAACCCTCGTGCTCTCCGACGAGCTTGGAATCAAGCGTTATCTCCCCATGCGCGACGTGATTCCTCTCGAACGTAAGTAGCAACACAAGTCGTCGTCGAAAAAGAGATCGTCCCGAAAACCCGCGAGGAACCAGCCAATGTCACACCTACCCACGTTCCAAATCGCCATTGTGCTAGGCGCGTTCGGAGGCTGCGCCTGGGGGGGATGCTCCGAATCGAGCAACGAGGGCAAAGCCTCCACGCCGGACAGCGGCGGCTCCGGCGGTAGCGCGGCCGCGACATCGAGCGGCGGGGCCGGCATCGTGTCGTCCGGCACGAGCGGCGCTGGCGCTTCGGGCGGGCCCGGCTCCGTCGGCGCGGGCGGGGCAAGCGTGGCCG
>DATEMX010000787.1:0-21921 GCA_035275365.1 Polyangiaceae bacterium
CCCAGTATCGGTACGGCGCCTTCCATCAACTCAAAGAGATCGACTTGTTGCCCGTCGACGGTACTTCACCCATCACGACCCTCGACTACGACGTCCGAGGACGTCGGATCGCCATCAATGACGCCGACGCCGGCCGGCGCACGTTCGTTTACAATGGCTTCGACGAGATTGAAAGCGCCGTCGACGCGAAGAACTCGGTATCCGTCTTCGAGCATGACGCTCTGGGACGACTCAAGCGACGAACGCACTCGCTCAATCTAGCGACTGAATCGCCCTCCGCGCGCCAGATGCGCGACGCATTGGGCATCGGTAGCGGCGAAGGCGAGACGTTCACGTGGGACGTCACGGCCGTTGGCTTTTTGGCGAGCAATCGAACGATTACCGAGACCGGCGCCAACGACGTCACCAAGGTCTTCTCGTACAATGTCGCCGGCCAAGTGGACAAAGAGACATGGAAGGTGCGCGGTGATACCTTCGAAATTCGCCGGCTCTTCGGGCCTCATGGCAGACTCGACGCCATTGACTACCCCGCTACGCCCTGGGACAAATTGCGCGTCGAGTACGATTTCGACGCCATAGGGCAGACGAGGCGGGTGTGGGCGGCGCTAGAGTATGCCGACGCCAGCATCGACACATGGGATCAGATTCGGATACCGATCTTCGCGGTCGCGCATCGCACCGCTGCCAATGAGATCGACCGCGAAGAGTCGGCCCTGAAGAATCACGACGGTAGCTTTCACACGATGGTCACCACCCGCGAAATCGACCCTAAGCGAGGATGGACCAATTCGATCACGTCGAATGTTCAAAACCTCTCCTTCGACCACGACGCAAATGGGAATTTGGTCTGGCAGTCGGACTCGCGGGCATCGACCACCGAGCTCTTCCTCTACGACGACTTGGACATGCTGAGGGGATGGAGCCACAGCTTCCGCTATTTCGGGATGTCCAGTCAAACTGGGAGAAACTATCGCCCTCGGCCCGATGGAACGCTCGGGAGCGGGATCGACACCTACACCTACTCGCCGCAACACGTTCATGGCGTTGAGTCGAGTCGGCGCGGCTCGGTCACGAAATGGCTCTCCTACGATGCCAACGGGGACACGACGTTCACGAAAGGCCAGTTCAACGTGGTTCCCACGTCTTTTGGCCTCCCTCGCGTCGTCACCAAGACCGCTGAGCTACAGCCGAACACCGAATTCTTCTACGACGCCGATCACGCGCGTGTAGTCAAAGATGCCCATGCCGCGGGAAACACGATTTACATCGGCGACCTCTACGAACGTCGTACGGACGGGGCAGGCAACCGAACCCATGTCTTCTACTTGCCTGGCCCCGAACGCATCGTGGCAGAGATCGTCGTTCGAGAGACCAGCGCCATGCCGTTCGGGTTCGACGTCGTCGATGGCATCAACTTCCACGACGACAGCATCGGCTCCGTTGACTACATCGAAAAGTGGTCGGGGCAAGGAACGCGCTTCAAGTATTCGCCCTACGGAGAGCGCATCAATCCAAGCAATGCCGACCAACCGGGAAACCGCGATCCGCTAGTGACCAAGGGTTTCACGTTTCACGAGATGGACGACGATCTGAAGCTCATCAACATGAAGGGGCGCATGTTCGATCCGTCGATCGGGCGCTTCTTGACGCCCGATCCCCACACCCAGCAGCCATTCGTCGGCAAAGGGCTCGACCGGTACAGCTATGCATTCAACAACCCGTTCCGCTACGTCGATCCGACGGGTTTCGATGGTTCCTGCGTGTCGGGCACATGCACCTTCGATCCCGATGTCATCCACGGCAGTTCCGGGTTTTCGGTTCCCGTCGGCGGCGGCGCGCCGCCACCAGTCATCTTTCTTGCCGATGCAACCTACGACGACAACGGGGCGCGGATCAATCCGGAGCTGGGCCGGGAGAATCCTCTGCAGTCCTTCCACCGAACGCCACCCTCGAAACCGCTTCCGTTCGACGGCGCAGAAGGGGGACCACCGACCGAGCTCTGGTTGCAACCGCCCGCAGCGCCGGTCGAGACGCCGCAGCAAATGCTCGATCGCGCCGTGGCGCAAAACTCCTCCCTGACCGCGTATTGGGACGAGCATCCGGGCGCTCTCGGCAACTGCCTCAGCCTCGGAACCTGCCAATACAACTCGTTCGCGGGCGAATACGAGCCGGCCGCAGGGGGAACCGACCTCGACATGGGCATGCTGCTGGGAGGCGCGACGGCAGCCTTCTCGATGCGCGCCCTCGTCGCCGCAGAGGGGGCCGGCGAAGCTATGACCACGCTCTATCGTGGCGTCATGCCGGCAGAGCTGGAGAGCATCGGGCAGACCGGACGCTTCATCAATCTCGGTTCCGCCGAAGGGAAGTACTTCTCGACAACCGTCGAAGGAGTCTCATCGTACGCGAGGGGCGCGGTCAAAGCATTTGGCGATCCGCCATACACGTTGGTTACGACGCAGATTCCGACGCGTCTGCTTACGCCGCAAATGGGGGCGGTAGTCGATCGAGGAATCCAGTCGTTCGTCATCCCGGACGCTCTTTTGCCCGGACTGACGCCGACTGTTCAACCGTTCATGGTCGTCCCGTTGCCATGATGGAGGATGAAATGGCACTCCAGCCCGACATTGTTGCACGCGTCAGTCTGTACCCAGCGGATAAGGGTGGCCGCCAGAAGCCGATTCCCCCTATTCGATTCGGATGCCCATTCTTCTTTGAAGGCGAAGGATTTGACTGCCGACTGCTGCTGGACCAGGCGGGCGTTTCCCTTGAGCCAGGCGACACCGTCGAGGTGCCGATAAAGTTCGTGCATCCCGAGCTCGTCAAACCCAGACTCCAGAGCGGGGCTCGATTCACGCTTTGGGAGGCGGGCGACTTTGCCGACGGAGAAGTTCTGAAGGTCGTGGCCTGATCAACGCGCGAGCGCTGGAAGGGAGATGCCATGACTTAGCCGACGCACGAACGCCGCAGAGGGAGTAGTCGGCGCTGAGGCCACAGCGCTGCGAGCGGAGAGTGCTCTGCAAAGCTCGCTGCTGAAGCAGCAACTCGCAGCCGAAGAAATCGCAGGAGCGCGACTGCCGTCCAGTATCAGCGGGTACACGGGTCACGGCCTCGAGCAGGCGATCAGTCGAGATGGGGTCGGGGTTTCTGTGCGAGCGATCGGGGATGCGGTGAACAATCCGCTGAGCATTTTCGGAAAAGCGAACGGGACGTTTGGTTTCGTGGGCCAAAATGCAACTGTGATTTTGAATGCTGACGGCAAGCTCGTGACCACTTTTGCAAACGGATCGGCGGGCTTCCGCATCTCGTTTTGAGGGCCGCGATGAACACGCGAAAGCTCAGTGTCGAAAAGGTGGAGCTGCTCAAGGAGGTCGTCTCAAAGTACCTTCCCGATGCCGCGCGGATTTTAGAAGAGGAGCCGGAGAAATGGCTTTCGGCGGATCGAACCAAAGTCCGTGATGCGATCGGCGAGGAGCTGGCGGCAACTGGATTTGACGCGAACTACGCACCCACTCCGCGCGGTCAACTGTTAGAATCGCTGATTGATTTCGTGAACCGCTTGGAGTTGTTGCCGAAGGCGAACTGACGGGGCAGATGCACTGATGGGCACTTCCATCAAGCCATGCCCTCCACCCGAGTGGCACGTTCCGCCGGGTGCTCTCCTGTCGCGATGCTACTCGCGAATCAAGTTGCAAGCGATTCGGTGAAGCTCGAGTTTGCCGCCCTCCAAGAGATCGAAAGGAAAGCTCGATCGTGGATCCGCCACCTTCACGCCGTGAGGAGCAACGGCACGACGATGATGGGGCACGGAGCAAGGCGCGGCGCGTTCTCGGCGCCAATGCCCTTTTCAAGGGCGGCGTAGTCCGTCACGACGACGTCTGCCGGATCGACGCGCGTGTCGGGTTCGAGAGACTTCATCGACGCTGCGAACGCGGTGCAGAGCTCTGCGGCGAAGCCCGACAAGTGCGGCGCGTCGGAGTTCGCGACGTAGACGCGACGGGGTGCCTTCATCGCGGTGGCCCGCTCCGATCCCGCCAAGGGAACGACGACGACGGCGCAGGGCGCCGTCGGCAAGAGCGAAAGTGGCACGTGACCGAGTCGTCGCGACTCGGCGTCGCTCTTGCCGCGCGCGCCCACGAAGATCGCATTATGTTTGGACATCTTGGAGAGCCCGAGGATCGTCATGTAGGGGTCGCCGTATTCCACGCGACGGCGCAGGGCCGCCGGGCGATGGACCGCGGACCGAGCCACGAACTCACGCAGCGCCTCTTTCGCCTCGAGCCGGGCGCCGGTGACCCGCGTCACCGTGTTGGTCTGCCACACGTGGAGCGCGTCGACCGTGGACCCGAACGCCTCTCCGAACAGCGTGGCGTATTCGAAAGCGGCCAGCGATCCGGGCGAGAAGTCCACGGCCGCCAGGAGTCGTTTCATGGAACCACCGTACCACTTCAGAAATCCAGAAATGGCCCGTTCAACCTAGTGCAAGTTCCATGAGGGCATTCACGGTGCGCGTTGCGGTTTCGTTGGGCTGGGCGGTCACCACGGTGGCGCTTTCGGGGTGCCAAGCGGCTGAGAAACAAGCCGAAGCAGCGCCCGCTCCGGTCGTGCTTGCACCCCCACGCGCACCCACCCCGGAAGAAACCATCACCTCGAAGACGACACTGTCGGACGCCCTGGCGATCGCCAAGCCACTCATGATCGACGTGCCCGACCAAGAAAGCAGAGGCACGCGGCTCTTGGGCCAGTGGGCGAACGAGCGCATGGCGTGGAGCGACGCCAAGCCCGCACGCGACGAGACATCGGTCACGCTCGTGCGGCGCAAACGCGACACCGAGCGCGGCAAGCGAATGTGCCAGCTCGGCAAGATCATCCAGCTCGAGCACTTTGGCGACGCGAAGAACGCCCACGGCATCTTGATGACCCCCGCCGACGAGCTCGTCTCGTTCCTCGCCGTCGGCAGCACCGGCAACCTCTCCCCGCACCGCTTTGCCCAGTTTTGCGGCGTGGTCACGGGGCTTCAAACGTACACCAACCGCGGCGGTAGCCTGAGCCGCGCCGTGCAGCTCGTCGGCATGTTCGACCTGCCCGAGAATCGGAGCGCGAACAGAGCGCGGTAGCGACTCTCTGGCCTTGGCCAAGGTTCGGCGCGCTAGCCGGTCGTACCGCCGCGGCGCTCGAGCATGCCGTGCTTTTTGGGCTCGTTCTTCTCGTTCTTTTTGCCTTTGCCCTTGGCACCCTTCTCGGATTCGGCGGAGGGTCCACGTTCTGGCGAGGGCCCGCCTTGAACGACGGGGCTCTTGCCTTCCTCGCCCGGCTTGGGCCACACCGAATCGGGCGTCAGCGTGAACAGAAAGTCGCGCACGACCTCGACTTGGTCTTCGCCGCTCTTGGGAGCCGGTACGAGCGGCGCCTTGTCCCAAGCGAGAGGAGGCCCGTAGGCGTCGCTCCAAAGCGTGAGCATCTTCGTGTAGGGCAGCCAATTCATCGGCGCCGAGAGCCACGCCTTCACCCACTCGGGGCGCAGGCGTTTGCTCACGTTGCCGAGGTTGGGTGCCATCTTCTGGAGGTCGTCTTTGCCTCGCTGCGTCGGAAACTCACCCACGAAGTGGCAGCTCATGCAGTTGGCGTGCTGGGCAGAGTTCATGTGCGTTGCCACGAACAGCTTCTGATCGGTGGTCGGCGCGTTCGTATGCGACGCGATGTACGGGTACTCTTGCCCGTCCCAAGAAGCAAAATAGCGCACGATGGCCGTCGTTTGCTCGCTCGAGAAGGGGAACGTCGGCATCCGTACCTGGAGCTTCTCGCCGGGCACTTCGCCTTCGCCATAGACCCACTCGGGGTGCAAAAACGGCCGGATGGCGTTCTTCTGAGGATCACGCACGAAGTTGAACAGCCACTCCGGCTGCACGCGCATGCCCTCGCCCGCTAGATACGGCGGCGCATTTTGCTGATGCTCGACTTTCACGGCCGCCGCGAAATCGCCGCCTCGGTCCTCGATGACGTGACAGCCGCGGCAGTTGTAGTCGTCGACGAGCTGCCTTCCTTCGAGGATCGATGCGTACTCCGGCCGCGCCGCGGGGGCGTACTCGGGGAGCGGCTTGCTCTCGACGAGGCCCATCACGAACACCGTGAGCGCCCGAATTTCACGCGGCGAGAGGTCGAAGTCGGCCATGCGAAGCTCGATGCGATCGCGCCGATAGATGCGCGGCGAGTCGACCTTCCACGTGAAGAATGTCTCGTGCGTTTGCTGGTGGTGGTCGTCGATGGCGTAGCCGTAGTCGAGCTTGGTAACGTCTTTCTTCGCCCAGCCCGACAGCTCGGGCGCGATGGGCGCGTAGTTCTCGAAGCCCGCGATGTTGTGACAGCCGAAGCACCCGTAGTAAGCGACCAGCTTCTCGCCGCATTTGTCGCGCTCGAGCGTGGCGCCCGGGCCAACCACGTTGCAGGTGATCTTCTCTTTGCGCTTCGCGGCGCTGGAGAGCATCGCCGCTTCGTCGGCGCCGACCCCTGCGGCGTCCTTGGGCTCGTCTTTCAGCGTAAGGAGGTATTGCGCGATGCTGGCGGCCTCGACGCGTGAAAGGCGAAGCTTCGGCATCCTCGTATCGTGCCAGTAGCGCGACGGATCTTCGACCCAGTAGGTGAGCCAGTCGGCGTTCATCTTACTGCCGGCGTTGGCGAGCGACGGAGCCACGTCGCGCTCGCGGATCTTGAAAGGCGCGGGAGCTTTCTCCTCGCTCGTTACGTGACAGCCGCGGCAACCATAGGCGTCGAAAAAGCGTTGGCCTTGCTCGGCGTTCGCGCCGTCGACGGCGCCGTACCCCTTGATCGAGGAACCGAGCGGCCTCTCGCTACCCTTGGCGCCGGGACGCGTCTCTGGGTGCTCGCTTCGCTCCATGAGAAATGAGGCGATGGCGAGCGACTCTTCCTTCATGCTCGCTTCCCATTTCACGTATTCAGGCGAGCCTTCGGGATAGGGAAGTTTCGAGGCCGGATCGAGCGGCGCGGGCCAGAAATTAGGCATCCGCGTCTTGTGGCGCCACGCGCGCGGATAGCGCACCCACTTCAACATCCACTCGGGCGTCACCTTCGCCGTGATGTCGTTGAGCTGCGGGCCTGCGTTGCGGTTGCCCGTGAACCCGTCGAGGATGTGACAACCGGTGCAGTTGAGCTTCTTGAAGAGGTAGCGCCCTTCGGTGAGCAGCGGCACAGGATCGGCGTCGTCCGCCGGATTGGGGAGCACTTCGGGGAGCTCGTCCGAGCCGCGATGCGCCTTTCGGTACGCCTCGGCGTCCCTTGCCTTCTCGGCCTCGGCCTTCTGTCGCTCGAGCTTGGAGAGCACGAACTTGGCCTTCGACGTGTGCGGCCTCAAGTCGACGTCGCCCTGATGGCAGCGCAAGCAGCCGCTCTCGACCTCCGGGATCGATTGAATGAAGCGGTCGCGGTACTCGGGAACGAGCTGCAGACCCTTTCGCGCCGTCGGCGGCGTGTAGCGCCCGTTCTTGTCCCAACTCTCCTGTGCCTCGGATCGAACCGGTACGGCGGGCGGCCCTCCGCCCGTGTGAACGGCCAGGTTGGACTCGATCTCCGTCACGCCGACGAACCCCAAAAGCTCGGCGAGACCGGGCTTGGGGAACTTGAGCTTGACCTTGGGTCCGTAGATGGGGTTGATGACCTGCACCGGGTCGTTTTGCTCGACCCCGATCTCGACGCGGTTGTTCGCCTTGCGAACGACGACATGCCACGCCTTCGCGTCGTCGGGCTCGAGCGCCTCGCTCACGAGCTCTTGCAGCGTGCCGAAGAACTGCGTCTCGTTGACGTAGTCGCCGAGGCCCTTTCTCTTCTTGGCGGAGAGAGCCTTGCCGTTGGCGCGCGCTTCGGCTTCCTTCGCGTTCACGACCTCGGGGCCCCGGTGCGGGATCTCGATGGTCTTCCAAGCGCCGCCGCCGATCTTGATCTGGAACGAGTCGTTGTCGTCGTCGATGACGATGTGGCGAAGCTGACCGACGGGATAGAGCACGTCTTCCCAGAACTCGTCACCCTCGTGGACCCAACGCGGACCCGTCACCGAAGCCTCGACCAGCCGCTCACGCGAGTGCGCGAGGGCGTCCGTCGCGCGGCCCTGCCCCTGATGGCAGGGTGTGCAGCCGAATTTCTCGACGGGGTGAGCCGAGAACAAAGTCTTGCGGAACGGGTGCGTGCGAAACTGACGCGGCAGCTTCGCCTCCGTGTAGCTCGCGCTGTCGACGCCCATATGGCAAGTCATGCAACGATCGACCGCTTCGCGATCGACGTCGGCCTCGGCGTCCTGCCAATGCGTGACCACCTGCTCGATCTGGTAGGGGCCCACGAGCGATTTGATGAGGTTCTTCGGATCGAGCGCGGGACGCGAACGCTCGTCGGCCTTGCTGAGTCTCAGCTTGGCGTCCTCGACGGGCCGCTCGCCCTTGGCGATACCGCGTTCGAGCACCGCCAGCTCGGAGTCGACCGGATCGAGCTCGATCCATTGGATGCAGTGGCGGGTTTGCTTGGCTTCAGCCGAACCGCAAACGTCGGCGCGAAGCTTCTGCTGAATCTTCTCGTCTCTCTCACTGCTCGCCGGGTCCGAAGGCCCGTCGATGCGAGTCATCGCCTCGACGGCCTTGTCGATGCGCTTTTGGTGCTCGACCTCGGTGCGCACGGCGGTGGCGACGGCCCGCTCCGCTTCGCGCGCGGCGTCCCAAGCTTCTTTCACCTTGCCCGGCAGCGAACCGAAGGCTTTGTCGATCTGCTCGGCGCGCTTGGAGTTACGCGCGATCTCCTCTTCGAGGTGCCGCATGTCCGACGACACGCCCGCCTTGGGGGCGAGCGGCGGCGGATCGGCCAGCATCTCGTCGGCTCGCTTGCGGCCGTTCTCGTGATCGGCGCCCTCGAGTTCTTGGCGGGCCTTCTCTTCGGCGGCGTCGCGCTTGTACTCGGCGAGCTGGCGATAGTAGTAAGCCTCGTCGAGATCGCTCTTGCCGAAGGTCTTGTCTTGTTCGGCGTTGGCGAAATCCTGCGAGAGTTGGGTGAGCTTGCTCTTGGCGGTCGAGTATTTGCCCGTTGCCTGCTCGTGCTTCAGCTCGTCGCTGCGCGCCTTGAGCTTCTTGACCTGGGGCTCGACGGTCGCCGCGTATTCGTTTTTGACCCGCTTCAAATTCTGATTGGCGAGGTCGTATTCCATGCGGAAGAAGGCCTCTTGTTCCTTCTGCCAAGGCACCCGCGTAACGAACTCGGCGTAGCAAGCCCACGCCGAGGAAAAGGCGAACAGCCCACCCGCGATGAGCCACCAGATCGGGTACGTGCGTTGTTCGTCCCTTTTGAATCGCGCCATCGTGTCCTAGCCCTTCACCCCTCAGAATCTCGAAAGCTCGATCGCCTCGGCCGTCACGCCGCACTGCGCAGGGGACTTGCTCCTCCCCTTCGGGTGTTTCCCAGGGTCTCCGCGGAGCGGAAAGCCCCAACGTGACCCGTCACAAAGACCCAATCCGCGCCGGAGGTGCGGCTGGGGGTGGGCCTCCCGAAGGGAGGTGGGCGAAGCCCTTCCGGACTTGCTCCGGCGGGGCGGGGGCGGAGCCCCCGGAGACAAAGTGAAATGTTTAGGGCCAGCTCGCTGGCCCTAAACATTGATCATCCCCTTCCACTCCATGATGTACTTCACGTTGAACCCGAGGCGCAGCACAACCTTCACTACGGTGCCCACCATGATCATGAAGAGCTGCGCCGTGATCTGGTAGCGCACCATGCCGAGCTTCTTCAGCGTCTCGCTCGTGTTGATGCGAGCCTTCCAATACATCATCGGCAGGACGCCCATCCAAACGATGAGGCAGGCCGCGCCGAACAAGGTGCCCATCATCTCGTCGTGAATGCCGAACTTGTCGGCGAGGTTCACGTTGGTGATGGCGACGGTCTTGTGAACGTCCCAATATTGCCCCGGTAAGAAGAGGTACCAGCCCGGGCCGCGAATGAACGTGCCGATGATGACGAGCGCGATCCACATGACGAGGAACCCGAACAGAAAGACCGAGATCGCGAACTTGCGATCTTTGAAGCAGTAGTAGCCGTTGCCCTTGGGGTTGATGTCGATGTACGGGATCACCATCAGGCCCACGATGATGAGGCTCGGCAGCACCACGCCGGCAAACCACGGATCGAAATAGACCAAGATCTCCTGCAGCCCCAGGAAGTACCAGGGCGCCTTGGAGGGATTCGGCGTCTTCGTTGGATTGGCTGGCTCTTCGAGGGGAGCGTCGACGACGATCGACCAAATCGTGATGAGGGCCATCACGATGGTGCCGACCAGCATCTCGAGACGAACGAGGTAGGGCCACGTATGGACCTTGTCGGGGACGAGCTTCGAGAGCCGCGACTCGACCTTGGCCTTCGCCTTGACCTTCGGTTTCGCCTCTTCGATTGCGGGTACGGCCGTGGTGACGTCAGCCATCGTCGTTCTCCCTTCGAGTCGAGTGGCCCCTAGAGCGGCCCCGAAATGCCCCCGTCCTTACGGACGCGCCAGAAATGCACGATCATCAGCACGGCCGCGATGATCGGAATGAAGATGCAGTGCAACACGTAAAAGCGCAGCAGGGTGGCGGCGCCGACGAGGCGACCGGCGGTGAGCAGCGCGCGCGCGTCGTAGCGAGCGTTCACTCCGAGGAAGTCGGCGAAGGGACCCTCGTGACCGAGCAGCGGCGTGGCGCGACCCATGTTGGTGCCCACGGTAACGGCCCAAATCGAGAGCTGATCCCACGGCAAGAGGTAACCCGTGAACGAGAGCATGAGGGTCATCACCAGCAGGTTCACGCCGATGACCCAGTTGAACTCGCGCGGCGGCTTGTAGGAGCCCGTCATGAACACGCGGAACATGTGCAGCCACACCGCGATGACCATCGCGTGTGCGCTCCACCGGTGCATGTTGCGCATGATCATCCCGAAGGGGACGTCGAACTGCAGATACTTCATGTCGTGATAGGCGTATTCACCCGTGGGTCGGTAGTAGAACATCAAGATGACGCCCGTCACCGTGAGGATGAGGAACAAGAGAAACGTGATTCCTCCCATGCACCAAGTGAAACGAAGCCGGAGCGCGTGGCGGCGGATCTTCGTCGGGTGCAGGTGGAGGAACACGTTCGACGAAACCTGCAGCACGCGGTTTCGGTACGTGTCTTGGTACTCGTGGCGGAACATGCTCTTCCACACGTACGAGCTCTTGACGATGTCGAACCACCCCTTGTTCGGTTCAGCCACGGCTTCCTCCGGCGTTCGTCTGGAGCATCAAGCGTAAGGTAGAAAAGCGCCCGGCTTGCTGGTCTCGTCCTTCTCGATCCGAAAGGCGACGGATTTGTCGACCTGGATCTGTCCGTCATCTGCGATGGTGAGTTTGAAGCGTTCCATCGGCCGCGGCGCAGGGCCTTCGAAATTGGTGGCGATCACCTGCCACCCGCTCGAGAAGCCGCGATAGCCCGAGCCGTGGCAAGGACACTTGAACTTGTCTTCGGTGCCGAGGTAGCGGGGCGTGCAACCGAGATGCGTGCAGATGGCGCTGACGGCAACGAACCGATCGTCGAAACGAACGAGCCAGAAGCGGTAGGCTCGAATCCATTTGTCGGACACCGATCGCGGCGCGTATTCCGTCGGCTTGCCCAACTTGAACTGGCTCGGCGGCTCGAACAAAACGCGCGGATACATGAGCCGCACCCACGCGAGCGTGCCGATGCCGATGCTCGTGAGCACCGCTCCCCACCCCAGAAAGCCGACAAAATCCCGGCGCGTCGGCGCAATACGCCAGATGTGACCTTCGGGGTTCGTTCCGTCTTCTTTATTGGCGGGCATGGCCTTGGTCGACGTTCCTCCGCGCTCGGTCGGGGCACCGTGCTTCTACTAGAATCAGGCGTGTCCCGTCAACGAGCAAAGTCGCGCGAACGCCCCAGAATTCCGGGGCTTTTTCGCGCGGCCTCGGCGTGGTGAACGGCTCAGCGAGGCGTGCTTGCCGCGAGGACGGCGGCCTTCATGGCCGCGATCCCTTGCTCGATCGTCTCCGTGGAGCTGGCATACGAGAAGCGGAGGTAGCCCGGCGCGCCGAACGGCTTGCCGGGCACGGCAGCGACGTGCGCCGTGTCGAGCAGCCAAAAAGCGACGTCTTCGTCGGTGGCAAGCTGCTTGTCGCCATTGCGCAGTCCGAAGAGGCCCCGAACATCGGCAAAGGCGTAAAAAGCGCCGTCGGGCATGCGGCAGCGAACCCCGGGAACCGACCGAAGGCCTTCGACCATGCGCCCTCGCCGTTCCTGGAAGGCGGCGCGCATGCGCCGAATTTCGTCCCTCGGGCCGGTGAGGGCCTCGATGGCCGCCTCTTGGCTCACCGCGGCAGGGTTCGTGGTGCTCTGCCCCTGAATAACGTCGAGCGCCTTGGCGACCGCTGGCGGCGAAATCGACCAACCGATGCGCCAGCCCGTCATGGCGTAGGTCTTGGCGACGCCGTCGATGACGATGAGCCGATCTTTGAGCTCGGGAGCGAGCGCCGCAAGCGAGTGGTGCTGGAAGCCGTCGTAGACGAGCTCGGCGTAGATCTCGTCGACGACGATGAAGGCGTCGGTCGACGCGAGCACCTTTGCGAGGGCGAGGAGATGCTCGCGCGGGTACGCCGAGCCGGTGGGGTTCGAGGGCGTGCAGAGGATGATGGCCTTGGTCTTGGGGGAGATCGCGGCCTTCAGCGCCTCGGGCGAGAGGAGCCAGTTTTCTTCCTCTTTCGTCGGCACGATGACGGGCGTAGCCCCGACCATCCGCACTTGCTCGGGGTAACTCACCCAGAACGGCGCGGGGATAATCACCTCGTCGCCCGGTTCGTAGAGCGCCAGGGCCAAGTTGAAGAGTGCGTGCTTGGCGCCGCACGAGACGACCACCTGGTCGGGGGTCGGGGCGAAACCACGGTCGCGCTCGGTCGCCGCGCAGATGGCCTTCTTCAGCGCGACGGTGCCGGTGACGGCGGTGTAGTGCGAACACCCGGTATCGATGGCCTTTTTGGCGGCCTCGCGGATGTTGGCGGGGGTGTGAAAGTCGGGTTCGCCGACCCCGAACGCGAACACGCGGTGACCTTGGTCGCGCAGCTTGGCTGCACGGGCGGCCATCGCGAGGGTGGCGCTGGGAGCGACGACGGAGAGACGAGACGCTAGTTGAGTTCCCACGGCGGGGCGGAACCTAGCATTACTGTCGCGGACTTGGCAGGGCCAGATCGCGAATCATCCAAAGTGACCGAGACCCAACGCAAATACGGCGACGATGCTGCAGCGTACCCGAAGGGTGGGCTGTCGAAACCACCCAGTCAATCAAAGCAAGAGCCGTGAGGCCGCTACGCCTTCTTGCCGCTCTCCGTCGGCTTCACGTCGATGTTCTTGCCGTCGTCCTGATCGGGCTCGTCTTTCAAGCCTTTTTTGAAGTTTTTGATTCCCTCGCCCAACCCTTTGCCGATGTCGGCAATTCGGGTGGCTCCGAAGAGGAGAAGCGCGATCAGCGCAATGATGAGAAGCTCGCCGCCGCCAATCCGTCCCATAACGTTACCTCTTCATTCCGGCAATCCGAGGCGCGCTCCGTGCGCGCATCCATGGTTCATGGGTAGCACTCCGGCGATCGCCGGGCAACGCCGGCGCGACCGGTCATCTGACCCAGTCGTGCCAGCACTACTGCCGCAGACTTTGGCAGGAGTGCTAGGCTGGCGTAGGCGTCGTCGCTCACGGCCGAGCTCCCGGCGACCTCTGCGTCGCCCGCCAATGGCGCACCGCGCGGGGAACGAGAGAGAATGCGACGAGCGCGACGACTCCTGCCGCCGGAACCCACAGGTAGTCGAGCGGGCGATGATCTTGCTGCTCGAGCCGCGCCATGACGAGAAGAGCGGTGACGGGGCCCACCCCACCCAAAACGAGCGAAGAAAACCGGTGCGCGACGGAGCCGGCCAAGACGAAGAACGAGGCCAAGAGCGCGAGGGTCGCGCCCGTCGATGAGAGGAGAACGGCGCGCAGCCAAGGACGCAGATTCGAAGCCCGGCCCCACGGCGAAAGCCCGCTCACGTGGGCCTCATTCACCCGGAGCGCTACCCGCGCGTCCTTGCCGAGCAAGAGGTGCATGTCCGAGAAATGCACGGCGCGGAGGTCGTCGCTGACGGCGAGATCCGCCGCCGTGAATGTCCCGCCGCCACCCGGCAAGTCGCCCGAGAGGCGAGGTGCATGATCCCGAAAGCAGAGCCACGTCACACCGACGAAGGGAACGTGAGCGACGCGCGGCGCTTCGGCGCCCGAACACGAGCGCTTCGATTGTTCGACCAGCGAACGCGCTAGCCGCCCGGGAGCGGCGGCCTCATTGCCCCACGAGAGCGCGGCGATCCCCGCCATCGCCGCGAAGGCGAGCGCCGGCCCCACGCCCGCGCGCATCACGCGCAAAGGGCCAAGCCCGAGCGCGAAGAACGCGCGCGCTTCGCCTCGCTCGACGAGCGTCGACGACGCGAGCGCAAAACCGATGGGCGGCGCGCAAAGGAGCGTCGTCTCCAGACCGACGGCAAAGAGAGCGCGCGCGAAGGGCACGGCGACGCCGAACGGCACCTCCGGCGCCACCACCCAAGGCAGAACCCGAACGGCGCCGGCCAAAATCGCCACCCCCAAGATCGCCACCCCCACCACGGCGGTCGCCTTCGAGGCTCGGCGGGCGACCACATTGACCGGTCCCCCCTCCAAAGACCCTCGAAAAAGCGGCATCGGCCTACCTTAGCTCAGGGACGCGCGATCCTGCTTTGTGGCATGCCCGAATGCCGTGGTAGGCTCGCACATCCGTTTTCGGGGCGAAGGGGCCATCGGGGCCCGGGTTCCCTTCCAGGTGGGCAGTCGATCATGGGAGCAGAGATGACCAGGAAAGCTTCGTCGTACCCGTGCCTCTCGTCTTTGGCCGCAGCAGCCGTTGCCGGGCTCCTCGTCTTCACGCAGACGACGCCGGCCAGCGCGCAAAGTGAGTCCATCTCCGCGTCGCCGAAAGGAATCATCGGTGGCGGCCTCTTGGGCGGAGAGGTCGTCATGCTCGGCGAGGCCGCCTTCGGCCTGAGATCGGGCTGGGGCTATGTGATCGGTGGCCTCATCGGCGCCGGTGGCGGCGCTGTCGGCGGCTACTTCGTCGAGCAGAACGCCGACTCGCAGGCTTCGGTCTACATGCTCGCCGGAGGGCTCGCGTTGCTCATCCCGACCACCGTCGCCGTGCTGCAGGCCACTTCCTACCACGCCCCCGACGACTATACGGAGGACCGGCCGAAAGCCGGCGCTCCCACCCCTGAACCGCCGCGCCCTTCTCCCGGCGGCGCTCCTCCCTCGGCGGCTCCCCCTCCCCAAACGCTCCGCTACCACTGGGAACCTGCCAAGCTGAAGCTCCCGCCCGGCCTGCTCGACCTCGACGAGGGCTCGTTCAAGGTGGCCGTGCCCGCCGTCGAGGTCCGACCCGTCTACCGCATGGACGAGCTTCAGAAGTTCGGGCTGGAGCAGAAGCACGAGCTTCGTGTTCCCGTTTTCTCCGCCACGTTCTGAAGACTCCCGCCGAAACTCGCGAAGGGCGGGCCCCCCCTCGTGGGTCTTCGGACCCGAGCTCGTGGCGATTGGTTGGGAGTCGCTCTCCGGCCTCCTCTTCGCGACGGCCGTCTCGCCCGCCGTCGTCTCGCGACCTTGGCCCGTCCTCGTGTTCGCGGCGTCGCTGGGGTGGAGCGCGCTCATGGCGCCACGCTTCGCGCGCTCCGATCGGGCCTTGCTCCTCGAGCTCGATCTGACGCGCGCCGTTTCGTGGGCGCTCGCGCTCTTCACCGTCGTCGAACTCACGGGCGAACGCGCGCTGCTCGGCGCGGGGGCGTTCGGCATCATGGCGAGCGGCGTCAGGCGCCCGCTCTATCGCTACGCGCGCGACCGCCGCGCAGGGGGCGTGCGCGCGGCCGACTTGACGCGATCGCTCAACGCCCGCCTCGCCGAATCGACGTTCGTGGTGGGCGTCGTGGCTGGCCACATCTTGATGTTGTTTTTGGTCGCGTTCCTGCGCACCACCGGCGACCAAATCCGAAACGCATGGTGGCAAGTTCTCCCGTGGCTCACGTTGAGCGGCACCATCATCTTCACGCTCGTCGTCCCACGGGTCACCTCTTCGGTGATCGCCGCCCTCGTAGCGGGCGCGGGCGCCGATCCGGCGATCCTCGCGCGCGGAATGAAGCACGCCACGCGTCTACCTGGGCAGCTCGCCCTCGTGAACTTCGGAACGTGGATGGCGTGCACCACGCTCGGCTCCTTCGGATTTCGCGAGCTCTTCGGGTGGACACCCATGGACGCCGCCATGGTCGTGGCCCTCGGACTCCTCTTCGCATGGGGAATCTCGTTCTATCAGCGCGCGTGGCACCTCGGCATTCTCGCACCCGCCGTGGAAGAGCTCCGCACCTGGGGCGCCCCAGCCGCGCCCGAGCAAAACCGCGGGGCCTTGCGGCGACGCATGTTGATCGACTTCGGTTTGCCCCTCGTCTTTAGCTGCGCGCTCTCGCTCTTTGCTTCTCTGGGTCTCTACCGTGCGCTCGTGGGCTCGCTCGGTTCGAACGCCAAGGAAGTGCTCTCACTCGTCGCTTCGTTCGTCGTACTCGTCGTGGCGGCGGGGGGCGTAATCGCACAAACGGCGCGCGAGCTCTCGCGCCCCATGAGCACGCTAGCGGAAGCCGCCGACCGCGTCGGACGCGGCGATCTCGAAGCAGCGGTTCCCCACGTCGACGGTCCTGTCGAGATCACGCGCCTCGGCGAGAGCATCGAGCGCATGCGCCGGACGCTCGCCCGCTCGATCGCCGATCTCGAAGCCGAGCGCGCCGGACTCGAAGAAAAGGTCGAGGCACGAACGGCAGCGTTGAGCCGCGCGCTCCTCGAGCTGAAGGACGCCCAAACCGCGCTCCTCCACGGCGAAAAGATGGCGAGCATCGGCCAGCTCGTGGCGGGCGTGGCTCACGAGATCAACAACCCGCTCAACGCGATCGCCGGTTCGGTCGACTCGCTGACCGAAAGAACGGCGGAAACGAGGCGTGTCATCGAGGCTTACGAACGCGCCGAACCGAGCCTCCCGGCCGGCGTACGAAGCGACCTCCAAAAAGTCCGCGAAGAGGTCGACCTCCCCTCCACGCTCGACGATCTCGACGGCATCGCGCGGGTCATCCGCCGCAGCACACACCGCGCGGTCCGCATCGTCGGCGACCTCTTGCATGTCTCGCGAGCATCGAGCGATCGCGTTCCCACCGACCTTCACGCCGGTCTCGACGAGGCGCTCTCGTTGCTCGGATCGCAGCTGAAGCACGCCGGCATTGCAGTCGAAAAGTCGTACGGCGAACTGCCCGAGGTCTTGGTCCGCGCCGACGAGGTCAACCAGGTATTTTTGAATCTGCTCACCAATGCCGTCCAGGCCGTCGCAGGCCGGACCGCGGCGACGATCCGCATCTCGACCAACGTCACGCCCAAGGCGGCCGAAGTCGCCATCGAGGACTCCGGACCCGGTATTCCGTTGCCGCTGCGATCGCGCATTTTCGACCCTTTTTTCACGACCAAGCCTGCTGGCCAAGGCACCGGTTTGGGTCTTTCCATCTCGGCCCAAATCGCCAAGCGGCACGAAGGGACGCTCACTTGCGAAGATGCGCCGGGCGGTGGAGCTCGCTTCGTCCTTCGACTCCCTCTCTAGGGCAGCATGTTACGGCGGACGGAGCACTTGGAGCCCCTTTCAATACATGCGAGCCCATTTCCCCCCCTCGAACGGAAAAGAAGCAAAAAAAGCACATATCGAACAGCAGTTCGCCGGAGCTTTCCTTCCCCTGAAAAGCATTTCGACTGATAGGCTGAGACCGCTGACCCAAGTCGTTAGGATGTGAAGCGCTTTAGGAGCGAAGGCACACGGCATGGAACAGGTGGTCGCGAAGGGGGCAACAGCACGAGGCGGATCGAATGATCCCATGCTCGGCAAGGTCGTGGCGGGGCGATATCGCCTCGAGGCGAGGCTTGGCGAGGGTGGGATGGGTGTCGTGTACCGGGCGCGGCACGTCCTCATCGAACGCGTCGTGGCGCTCAAGTTGATTCGCCCGGATCTCCGCGGCGAAACGCATTTGCGAGCGTGGATGCTCCGCGAAGCCCGCGCGGCCAACCGGGTCGATCACGCCCACATCATCGACATCCACGACATCGGCGAGACGGAAGACGGCGAGCTCTATCTCGTGATGGAGTACTTGGTCGGCACCGCGCTCGCGACCGAGCTCTCGCGAGGCCCGATGCCGCTCGCGCGAGGGGTCGACATCCTCGAGCAGATGTGCGCGGCCTTGGCGCGCGCCCACGACCTCGGGGTCGTTCATCGCGATTTGAAGAGCGACAACATCCTCCTCACGGTGCGCGGCGGTCGAAAAGACTTCGTCAAGATCCTCGACTTCGGCTTGGCGGGCCTCGCGCGCGATCCGCGCCTCGCGCCGAAGGGCGCCGTCTTCGGAACCCCCGAATACATGTCGCCCGAGCAGGCGCGCGGCGAAGACGCCGGGCCTCAATCCGATCTCTATGCCATCGGGGTGCTCTTCTTCGAGATGCTCACGGGCCAGCTGCCTTTTCGATCGAACGATCGCGAGACGCTGCTCGAGATGCAGCGCACCTCGCCCCCGCCCAAGCCCCGCTCCATCCGACAAGACGTGAACCCCTCGGCCGAAGCCATCACCCTCCGACTGTTGGAGAAAGACGTTCGCAAGCGTTTTCAGGACGCCCACCATCTTCAAGAGGAGCTGAAGGCGCTGCAGCGTTCGCTCCCCTCGCAGCAATGGGATGTCGGCGCGCAGCAAGACGCCCCCATTGCGCCCCCACCCCCGCCGCCCCCGCAATCGCCGGGCGTCATCGAATGGGCCAGCCGCGCCGCGCTCTTCTCGCGCATGGTGTCGCGAGCCTACCCGTCGGGCAATTCGCCGACTGACGTGGTGACGAGCGTTTCGAAGGCCTGGGATCTCGCGGCGCGCGCCAATCGGCTCGAAGGCGAGGTCGCCACCCACACGCGCAAGCTCGAGGCGCTCGAGCGGCGCGGGCGCGCGCTCCGCGCTGAAATCGGACGAAAGGTCGAGGAGCTGGCGCATGAAGAATCGCGCGTCCTTCGCGAAGGCGCGGCCTTTCAAGAGGAGGCCGAAAAGGTGCGCCAAGAGCTCGGAGCCGCCGAACGCGCCGCGCAAACGGCGAAGGCCACGGCCGACGCGGCCGAGCGCAATGGTCAAATCTCTCGCGCCATCTTCGAACGCGCCGGCGCTGCGGAGGCGATGATCCTCGCCAAGCGAGAGTGGCTGCAAAATCGCGAAGGCAAGCAAACGGCGCGCGAGGGAACGGCGCGAGATCTCAGGCGCCAGATCGACGAGCTCCGAGCTCAACTGTCACGCTACGCCGAGGCCCTCGAAGAAGATCTAGCCTCGGGGCGTGAGAAGGTCGCGGCGCGAACGCGCGAAGGCATCTCCTTCGAGAAGTCGTTCACCGAGGTGACCAACCTGCTCGTCAATCACCTGAAGGGCAAGCCCGAGTGCCGCGACCTCTTGCTCGAGCTCTCCTCCTCGATGACCAACGGACCAGGCGTCAGCCGCGTGGCCCCGCAAAACGAAGGTCAAAAGATCCCCGCCGGCTAAACGACGCGGAGTCAGGCGGGCAGCTTGGTGCCGAGGAACGACTTGAGCTTGACCAAGTTCTTTTCGTCGCGGCTGAAGGTCGGCGCCGCGTAGCTCTTGGCCCAGCCGTGGATTTCGCTGACGAAGGCCGAACGAACAGCGGCGTCGTCGATGATTTCACTCACCGAACGGCCGCGCGCAGCGCCGTGGCTCAGCTCTTTCACGTACCGTTCGAAGCGCCCGTGGTCCGACTCGAGCAACTCGGCGACGAGCGGAGCGTCGCCCGCTAGGCGTACGAGTGTTCCGCGCATGTCGGCGTCTTTCGTGCCGGGCACCTCCAGCGCGAAGCGTGCCGCAACTCGAAGAACGAAGGCGTCGTCGAGAAACCCAAGCCCCTCGAGGCCGTCGGGGATGAGATCGAGCGACTTGAACACGTAGTTGAGCCCGCCGGACAAAAACCTCCTGGCCTCCACCGGCAAAGAGTCGGTCGACAAGAGCTGTGCAAGAGCCGTCGCGTCCTCCGCCAAGGATCGGATCCACCGCGGAAATGCATCGAGGCAACGTGTTTCGAGCTCGGTCATCGGGAAGCCCTCGGTTGGGAAGAGGGACATCGTAGAACGAGAAGGGCCAGGGCGGCTACCGACTTTGACCAACGGCCGGGCGCGGGTTACGACGAGCGCAGATGAAATCGAACCAGAACTCGACCAGCAGCGCGAGTAGCGCGGCGGAAGGAGTAGTGGCGGAATCACCCTCCGATCTCGAAGAGATCGTCGATGGAGTGCTCGCGAGCTACGAAACCGGTCCGCGATCCATGCACCACCTCGGAGCCTACGAGCTGCCCCAGCAGGCCGAGGTCGAGAAGTGCATCGAGAGCTTGCGCGCCTTGCTTCTGCCAGGTTTCGTCGGGGCGCCGCTCAGCAACGGGAGCGACGACGTGCGCGCATATGTCCGTGAAAAATTGGAAGATTTGCGATCTCGGCTGCGCCGCCAGGTCTACCGCGGCCTGCACCATCGTTGCGAGCGCATCCAGGCGACGGGCAAGATCGAGTGCTCGCGTTGCGCGATCGAAGCCAATGGGATCGCCTCACGCTTTCTCGCGCGCATCCCCGAGCTCCGGGCGCTCGTGGGAACCGACGTCGACGCCGCGTACGAAGGCGATCCGGCGGCAACGGGCACCGACGAAGTGATCTTTTGCTACCCCGGTCTCTACGCCATCACTTGTTACCGAATCGCCACACGTTTGCTCGAAGAGGGCGCCAGCATCATCCCGCGCATGATCACCGAGCACGCGCACGAGAAGACCGGCATCGACATTCACCCGGGCGCGACCATCGGCAAGTCGTTCTTCATCGATCATGGCACCGGCATCGTCATCGGCGGCACGACCGTCATCGGTGAGCGCGTGCGCATCTACCAGGGCGTCACGCTCGGCGCCCTTTCGCTGCCCAAGGGCAAGGCGCGCGCGGCCGAATCGAAGAAACGCCATCCGACGATCGAGGACGAGGTCATCATTTACGCCAACGCCACCATCCTCGGAGGCGACACCGTGATCGGCCGCGGCGCCGTCATCGGAGGCAACTGCTGGGTCACCACGTCGGTCGAGCCAGGCGAGCGCATCACCGTCGACGAATGCGGCACGCAAGGCACCACCTCCGTTCGCCCGAGCATCCACAAATCGCGCCACAACGACTGACGGCGCCAGAGCTTCGCCGCTTCGCGCTCGGTCGTTCAGCCGCGTCCCACGAAGACGCCTACGGCGATGCCGATCGCGAGGCACGCGAGCGCGACGAGAAACAAGAGCCACACAGGCACGCGCGCGCCCGGCTGCTCGATGACGGGCACGTCGCCGGCCTTGAGCGTGCTGTCGAAGATCGGCCGCGAGACAGGATCGGCGGGCGGGACGGGTGTGGGAAGGACTTGGATTTGCGGAGGCGCCGATTTTTGGGGAACGCCGCGCGGGAGCTCGGGCGACATGTCCGTCGTCCTCGCGAGGGGAGCCCCGATGCCCGCGGCGCGCGCCGCGTGATCGGCATCGGCCATCGCGCGGTCCATCTCCGCGGCCGAGCCGAATCGGCGATGAACGTCGCGCGCCAGAGCTTGCGCGAAGAAGGGTCGCCAAGGCAAAAGGTGCGGCTTGGCATGATCCACGGCCAACACCTCCTCGGTGAGGATCATCGTGAGCTTGGCGAGCTCGCTCGGCGCGGCGAACGCCTCGCGACCCGTGAGGAGCTCGTAGAAGATGACTCCCGCCGACCAAAGATCGGCGC
>DATEMX010000788.1:0-4720 GCA_035275365.1 Polyangiaceae bacterium
TCTCGAGTAAACAAGCGATGGTCATGGGACCGACCCCGCGCGGAACGGGCGTGATCCACGAGGCGTTCTCGATGGCCTCGGCGAAGGCCACGTCGCCGACCCATTTGCCTTCTGCGTTCTTGTTGGTTCCGACGTCGATGACGATCGCGCCTGGTTTGATCCAGTCGCCGCGCACGAGCCCTGCCTTGCCGACCGCCGCGACGAGCACGTCGGCCTGACGACAGAGATCGGCCAGATCGCGCGTCCGCGAGTGAGCCATGGTGACGGTGGCGTTCTCGGAGAGAAGGAGCTGCGCGAGGGGCTTGCCCACGATGTTGCTGCGGCCGACGACGACGGCTCTCTTGCCCCCCAGCGAAATGCCGGTCTCCGCGAGAAGGCGCATGATTCCGCGCGGCGTTGCGGAGGCCAAGATGGGGCGGCCAAGCGAGAGGAGGCCGGCGTTCACGGGGTGAAGCCCGTCGACGTCCTTCTCAGGTGAAACGCTGTCCAAAATGGCCGTCTCCGGCAGTGCACCCGGCAGCGGAAGCTGAACCAAAAAGCCGTCGACCTCGTCGTCCTGGTTCAATCGACCGATGATGCCGAGGAGCTCGCTGGCTTGCGCAGCAGCGGGGAGCTGATGGACGCGCCCGCGCATGCCGACCTCGGCAGCGGCCTTCTCTTTGCTGCGCACGTAGATTTGCGACGCGGGGTCGTCGCCGACCAAGATGACGTCGAGCCCGGGCGGCCTGCCGTATTGCTCACGGAAGCGCGTGACACCCTCGGCCACCTCGGCGCGCACCTTGCTCGCTATCGCTCGCCCATCGAGAATCTGTCCGGCCATGGGGGGCCCTTACCATATTCCCGTGCGCGCGCGGGCTACTGCAGGTCGACGTCGACCCAAGTGATGAAGTTTTGCGCCGCAACCACTTCAATGAGCTTCGACGCGTTGCCGATTTGGTACCTCAGCGGGAGCGGCGTCAACATTGGAAACGCCGAGAGATTTTGGATATCGACGACGAGCGCGGTGCCGCCTATGCCGGTCGCCTGGGGCTCGAGAACGTAGTGCGCGTTCGAGTCGTACCCGACGCGCGAGCCCGCCGAATTGCCCAAGACCTTGACGCCGCGAACCGGCTTGCCCGCCTGCCGAAAATGGATCACGACCGCGGCGCGCCCCGGGAGAAAAGCGCCGAGCAGCGCGTTGTCGAAGAGGGTGTTGACCATGTCGTCGGAGGTCACCGTTCGCAGCGCCACGCTGGGGTGCGCGGGATCGACGATCACTTGCTGGAGCGTGTCGATGATGGGAAGGTTTTGCGGGACGAATTGCACGGCGAACCAGTTCTGCCCGGGTGCCACTTGCTCGAGCGTCCCTGCCCCCGCGGCGCCGTTCGCCGTCACGCGCTGTCCGTCGATCCCGACGGCGCTGACTTTTACGGCCCCCGCGTAAGGCGTGACCATCTCGAACCCCGAGTCGGTCGTTCGGCTCACCGTAAAGGTGACGGTCTGGGGCCCCGCGTCGCTGGTTGCGACCGAGCCGCCGTTCGCGTCGGCGGTCTGGCCCGAATCGCTGCGGCCGCCACTGGACACGGCGCCGCCGGTCCCCGTCAACGTCCGGCACGCCGGATCGTTGCAATCACCCAGCCCGGGAGGGTGAGGTTCTTCCTTGGCGGAGCACGCGAGGACGAGCATCGGTAGCGCGAGCGATGGCAAGAAACGACCCATGACACGAGCGTATCGTTCAATCGCCCGCGCGGCCAATTCGCCGCGCCCGCGCTGCACCGAACGGTCTTGACCGTCGGCGTTCTAGGTTCCTCTTGGTTTGGCGCGGGTTCGTAGGTGACCGTGGGCGCGCGCTGCCGCGGCTATCAGCAAGACGCCGATGAGCTGAGACGTCGATAGCCCGAGAAGCTCGCCGCGATCGTCACGCCGGAGGATTTCGAGGACGAACCGCGCGCCGGCATAGAGCGCCACGAACGCGAGAAAAACCTGCCCGTCGTAGCGCTTGCGAGGGTGGACGTAGAGCAGACAAAAAGCCGCGATGGCCAGCGACGCCGCCGATTCGTAGAGCTGCGTCGGATGCACCGCCAAAGACGGCAGGTTCATGCTGGCGAGCTCCCCCGCCTTGAATTGCGATTCACTCGCCGGACTGCGACCGGGAAAGACGAGCCCAAGCCCCGTCCCCGTCTTGAGACCGAAACAACACCCGGCCAGAAGGCAGCCCATACGACCGAACGCCAACCCCACCGGCACGACGAACCCTGCCATGTCGGCCGCCCGCCAGTAAGGGAATCGATCGCGCTTCAACAAATACCACGACGAGACGACCGCGCCGATGAAACCCCCGTAGTAGGTGAGACCGCCCGCCCAAAATTTCGCCCACGCGAGGCAATCACGCGACGCCGGATGGCAGAGCGACCGCGCGGCGTCCCACACGCCGCCGTAGTCGGGGCTCAGGCACTCGCGCTGTGAAATGCGCACGTCGACGAGCGACGGATCGGTGCAGAGGTGGACGTAGTCCCAGAAATAGCCGTCGGCCAACACGTGAAGCACACGCGCTCCCACGACGCCCATGAGGAGCGTCGAGAGCCCGAGATCGACGACGACGTCGGGATCCTCACCGATACGCCGCGCCCAGACGACGCCCATGGTCGTCGCGAACAAAAACCCCGAAAGGAGAAGGACGAAATAGGCGGGAAAGGCGATGTCGAAGACGCGAAAGAGCTCGGGGCGCATCGCTCACGTCGACGCGGCTCTTGCCTTCGCCTTGCTACCGAACATGTCGAGGGCCATCAAACCAACGCCAATGCAGATGGCGATGTCGGCGACGTTGAAGGTGGGCCAGCTGTGATCCCGCCCGCCCCAAGTGAGATGGGCGTGAATGAAGTCGATGACGTAGGCGTAGCGAATGCGGTCGGTGAGGTTGCCTAGCGCACCGCCGAGCACGAGCGGCAGGCCCCATCGCAGCGCGCGCTGCGCGGGGGCGAGGCGGCGGTAGAGCGACACGATGAAGGTGATGGCAAGGCCTGAAACGAGGAGAAAAAACGGCCGCCGAATGTACTCGGGCGTGTCGGCCAAGAGACCGAAGGCGCCACCGTGGTTTTTGGCGAGCTGGAAGTCGAGGATGCCCTTGATGACGTCGACGGTGCGCGTGAATGGATCGGGGCGCTCGAGACGCCGCTCGGCCCAAAGTTTCGATCCGAGATCGAGCGCGAGCGTGATGACCGAGACGACGGCTAAGAACGTGTAAGAAGGGCGGTGGGCCGGCGCCGTGCCGTCACCCGGGGAGGCTCCCGGCACGCTCTTGGCGGGGTCGGTCACGGTGGCGGACGTCGATTCGAGCTCGGTCATGCGGGTACGGTGTTCGTCTCTACGACACCTTCCCGCCCCAGGCCAGCGGAACGTTCCGCGGACGGCGAACATCACTCGCGGACAGGACCAAGCGACCGCCGTGTGTTACCTTGGTTCGGCTGCCCGGTAAACGAATGTACGGAGCGCTGCCTTGTCGATGAATTTCACGCGCTGTTTGGGTCTCGCTCATGCGCTGTGGCTCGCCGCGTGCTTCAGCGAAGGTCCCGCCGTCTCGGCGCGGCGAGCGAGTGCGGGCGACGGCGGGACCAACATCAAGACCGGCAAGGAGGCTCCGCTCATCGATGCCACGCTGGAGCTTGCCACCGATCCACACGCCCTCATCGGTGTCGAGCCGTCGCGCGGCTCCTTTCGCGGTCGACAAACCCGGATGGTACGGGGCAACGGGTTCGCGACCGGCCTCCGCGTGTGGTTCGGTGCCACCGAGATCCCGAGCGACGACATCTTGCCCGTCGATCCCAACCGCGCTCAGATCGTCGTTCCGCCCGGTGAGCCGGGCCGCGTCGACGTACGCGCGCAAATCGGTAACGACGCTTCGACCGCGCGCGTGTTGCAAGGCGGCTACCTCTACGAGACGTTCTATGCCGATCCACGGAGCGGGCCGACGTCGGGCGGCACCGTCATTCATCTGCTCGGCAAGGGAACGGCGTGGAGCGCCGACACGACGGTGACCGTCGACGATCGCGCTTGCGAGCCCGTCGTCCTCGTCTCCCCGTCGGAGCTGACGTGCACCGTGCCGCCGAACACCGCGGGGGCCAAGAGCGTGAGCGTCACGGAGGCAGGCGAGACGGCCACCGTGCGCGACGGCTACACGTACGCCGACAGCGACAACGGCTTCAAGGGCGGGCTTTCGGGCCCTCGCCTCGCGGGGCATCTCAAGGTGCTCGTCTACGACGACTACTCGGGCGTTGCCGTGCCGGGAGCGTTCGTGCTGGCAGGCGACGACGTGAGCACCGGGCTCGTGAAGAAGACGGCAAGCTCGGGCGTCGTCGTGTTCGACGACCCGGCACTCGGGCCCACGCGTTCGGTCACGGTCGCCGCCAAATGCCACGACCCCATCACGTTCGTCGACGTACCAGTCGATACCCTCACCGTCTTCCTCACGCCCGTGCTCTCGCCGGCGTGCAAGCCCCAAGGCGATCCGCCGGCCGTTGGCGGCCGCGGCGTCGCCGCGTCGACGGTGCGAGGCGAGATCGTGTGGCCCCCCGACGGTGAGTTCAAAGCAACGGGGTGGAGCAATGTCCCCAAGCCGGTCCGCGAAGGCGAGCGGCTCGTCGCTTACGTCTTCGAGCTTTCGGGCGATCCCAGGGCCGCGTTCGCGCTGCCCGATCCCACCGACGGCATTCGCCCGAGCGACATGGGCACCGTCGGGTTTCCG
>DATEMX010000789.1:0-2516 GCA_035275365.1 Polyangiaceae bacterium
GTCGCCTTCGGATCACGCAGCAACCGCAGGCATTGGTGGGTGACCAACATCACGCCGTACATCTCGTAGGCGAACTGATCGGGATCGACGTCTGGGCGAAAATGGCCCTCGCTCACGGCGATGCGCACCGCGTGCGCGAGCGTATCGAGCCAATCCTTCTGACGCTGCACCAGGAGGTCGCGCACTGGCCCCGACCGGTCGTCGAGCTCCGCCGCCGCGGCGACGAAGAAGCAGCCCCCTGACCAGCCACTCTTTTGGGGCCAGGCGAGCCAATGCTCGAAGAACGAGCGCAGGCGAGGTTCGCCGCGAGGAGCCCGGAGGGCCGGCTTGACGACGGCCTCGACGAACCGGCTGGAGGCGAACTCCATCGTGGCGAGCTGGAGCGCCTCCTTGGAGTTGAAATGAGCGAACAGACCGCTTTTGGAGAGCCCGAGGTCGTCCGCGAGCCCGCCGATGGTCAACCCCTCGAGCCCTACCTTCGTCGCGAGACCCGCCGCGTGCTCGAGGATGGCGTTTCGGGTGACCTCGCCCTTGCCCATTCGGCGTTAATAGCACGACCGTTCGTCTTCGCAAGAGGGCACCCCATATTTCTCGAGTGGGTCGAAAGGTGCGAAGGTCACCGCACCCTGATAGAAGTCTCGCCCCGATGGACCCCATGCAGGCCGTGATCTTGGCTGGCGGGCTGGCGACGCGCCTCTTGCCGAAGACCCTGACGATTCCCAAGTTCCTCCTGCCGGTTGCGGGTCGGCCCTTTGGAATGTGGTTGCTCGAGCGACTGGCGAGCGCGGGTTACGGTCGCGCGCTCATCTGCATTGCGCACCTCGGCGACGCGATCCGCGAAGCCATCGGCGATGGTCGCGCGTTCGGGATCGATGTGGCTTATGCCGACGAAGGTCCCGCGCTCCTCGGAACGGCGGGCGCCCTGCGCAAAGCGGCGGCCGATCTCGCGCCGACGTTCCTGGTGACCTACGGCGATAGCTATTTGCCTTTCGACTATGCGGCGCCGCTCCGCACGCTCGAGGGAGTGGGCGACGCCGACGGCGTGATGGCCGTGTTCAAGAACGAAGGGCGCTGGGACAAGAGCAACACTCGCGTCCGCCAGGACGCCAAAGGCGAGCTGTGGGTCGAGCGATATGAAAAGGGATCCGACGATCCCACGCTCGATCACATCGACTACGGCGCGATGGCCCTCAAGCGCGAAGCGATTCTCGAGGTGCCCGCCGAAACGCCTTGGGGGCTCGATCGCATTCAAGCAGAGCTGTCGCAAAGGCGACGCTTGCGCGCACACCTCGCCCATGCGAGGTTCTTCGAAATTGGCTCGGAAACGGGCCTGTCCGAACTCGACCAAGAACTGGCGGCACGCCCTCCGCGTGCCCCACAGCCCTCGAAAGCAAAGACGTGATCATCTCTCGCGCTCCGGTTCGTTTCTCGCTCGGCGGCGGCGGCACCGATCTCCCCGCCTACTACGAACAGTTCGGCGGCTACCTCGTCGCGGGGGCGATCGACAAATACATCTACGTCTCCGCCAATCGTCGCTTCTACGACGATATCCGGCTCTCCTATTCGAAGACCGAGATCGTTCCGACCCTCGACAAGATCGAGCACCGCTTGTTTCGCGAAGGCCTGCGGATGACCGGCGTTACCAAGGGCATCGAGCTCACGAGCGTTGCCGACGTGCCGGCCAACTCGGGGCTCGGCTCGTCGTCGACGTTCGCCGTCGCGTTGCTCAACGCGCTCCATACATATCGGCGCAAGTTCTGCTCGAGCCGCGAGCTCGCCGAGCAAGCTTGCAAGCTCGAGATCGAGCACCTCGGCGAACCGATCGGCAAGCAAGACCAGTTCATATCCGCGTTCGGCGGCGTTACCGCGTTCACCTTCAACAAAGACGGTTCGGTCGACGTGGAGCCCGTCCCCGTTGCCGAGGAGGTGATCGACGACCTCCAGAACAACCTCTGCATCATCTATTCGGGCGTCGAGCGAGCCGCCAGCTTGGTGCTCTCGGAGCAGGGGCAACGCGTGCGAAGCCTCGATCCGGGCACCGTCGAGCGCATGCACCGCATCAAAGAGCTCGGCCACGAGGTCTATCGCATCTTGGTCTCGGGAAACATCGACGCCTATGGAGAGCTCTTGCACGAGCACTGGACCAACAAGCGCAAGCTCGCTTCGAAGATGACCGATTCGGTCATCGACGAGCACTACGATGCGGCGCGGGCGGCGGGGGCCATCGGCGGCAAGCTCATGGGCGCGGGCGGCGGCGGCTTCTTCATGTTCTACACCCGCCCGGGCGACAAGCGCCGCCTGGTCGAGGCCATGGCGCAGCGCGGCCTGCGCGCGCTCAAGTTCCGCTTCGACGTCGACGGCGCGCGCATCGTCGCCAACATGCACTGAGCCCCACCACCATGACGACCCCGATGACCGACACCGCCTCCTTCGTCGACCGCTACCTGAAGCAGACCGCGGAGATCGCCGCGCGCACCAGCCGCGAAGACCTCACGCGGGTCATCGACGTCCTCTTC
>DATEMX010000790.1:0-3526 GCA_035275365.1 Polyangiaceae bacterium
TGAAAAAGAACCTAGAACACCGAACGGTGAAACCGTTCGGTGTTCTAGGGGGCCCTTCGCCGTCCCTCGAAGAGACTCTCTCTTTGTCGTTACTTCGCTTCGGCGAGCGCGCGGTCGATCAATTTCTTGAACTTCGGAAACGGCTGGGCACCGCTGATGAAGTAGCCGTTGATGACGAACGCAGGCGTGCCGTTGATGCCGGCGTCGTCGCCGGCCTTCGAGTCGGCGTCGACGAGCGCCTTGTGGACGTTGCCGTCGAGCGCTGCCTTGAACTTACCCATGTCGAGCCCGAGCTGCTCGCCGTATTTTTCGAGCGCGGCGCGCTTCAGACCGTCAGGGGTGCTCTGATTCTGGAAGAGCAGAGCGTGCATCTTCCAGAAGGCATCCGAGCCCTTCTGTTTGAAGGCCTCTTGCGCGGCCTCCGAGGCGAGCGGCGCGTCGGGGTGCATCGGGAGCGGCTTGTGCCGCCACACGAACTTCACCTTGTCGCCGTAGGTCTCGGTGATTTGCTTCACCGTCGGCTCGACGCGACCGCAGAACGGGCACTGAAAGTCGCTGAACTCCTGGATGACGACCTTGGCGTTGGCTCCGCCTTTGAATGCGTTGTCCTTGCCGGGAGCGGCGACGGTCTTCTTTTCCGGGGGCGGCGGCTCTTTGCCGTTCTTCATGATCTCGCTGTAGACGTCCTTGGGGGCGATCCCCTTGGCCACGAGCGCTTGCGCGTTCTTCAGCTCTTCGTCGATGACCGACTGGAACTTCTCGAACGGCTGGGCCCCGACGAGGCGGCGGCCGTTGATGAAGAAGTGCGGCGTGCCGCTGGCCTGGACGTTGTCGGCGAGCTCGGCGTCGGCGTCGATGATCTCCTTGTACTTGTGCGTGGAGATGGCCTTCTTGGCCTTTTCGACGTCGATGCCGATGTCTTTGGCGGCGCCCTCGAGATCGGCGTCGTCGAGCTTCGGTTGAAGATCGAACAGTTTGTCGTGAGCGGCCCAGAAGCCCTTGCTACCCTTTTGCTTGTACGCTTCGATGGCGAGCTCGGCTGCCGGTTCGGCGCGGGGGTGGAAGGGGAGAGGCTCGTGCTTCCAGGCGATGCGGACCTTGTCGCCGTAGGTCTCCTTGATCTTCTTCATCGAGTCGCCGACGCGCTTGCAGAACGGGCACTGGAAGTCCGAAAACTCGATGATGGTGACGAGCGCGTTTTCGCTGCCGTACACGGGGGCGTCGCCCACCGGCACTTTCCAAACGCTCTTGTCCTCTTCTTCGGGCTTCTCGGCCTTGGCTTCGGGCTGCGCGGGGGCCGCGGCCTTGTTCTGCTTCGACATCTCCACGTAGACCTTGTCGGCCTTCGTCCCCGCCGCGATGGCGGCTTGCGCCTTGGCGAGCTGAGCGTCGATGACCTCTTTGAACTTCTCGAACGGCTGCGCGCCGGACAGCGCGACGCCGTTGATCACGAAGTGCGGCGTACCGTTGGCGCCCGCCTGCTTACCGACGGCGAGATCCTTGTCGACCTTGTCGGCCCAGGTGTGCGCTTCGAGGCCTTGCTTGAACTTCGCCTCGTCCTTCACGCCCGCTTCCTTGGCCCACTTGACGTAGTTCTCGGTGCTGAGCTGCTGCTGGTTTTTGAACGCGGTGGCGTGAAACTTCCAGAACGCGTCGCTGCCGGCCAGCGCGAAGACGCCCTGAGCCGCCTCGGAGGCGGGCTTGGCGTTCTGGTGGAAGGGCAGCGGGTTGTTCTTCCAGACGATGCGGATCTTGTCCTTGCCGTAGGTGGACTTGACCTGATCGACCGTGCCCTCGACGCGCGAGCAAAAGGGGCACTGGAAATCGCTGAACACCACCATCGTGACGGGAGCGGTGCGATTGCCCCACACCGGATCGTTGCTGTCGACCGGTACGGGAGAGTCTTTGTCGGACCAAGAGCCCGCCGGGCCGGATTCGGCCGAAAGGTCGTAGCCTTTTCTGCTGTGATCGACGCCGTACATGAGCGCCATCCCTGCCAAAAAGCAGAGGATGAAGCCGACGACGGCCGTTCCTTTGTTCATCATGATCGTAACCTCGTTGGGGAAAAGTCGACGTTCGCGACCGTTCGCGAGCGCCTTGTGCAAAAGCGTTGGGTGACCTGGCTCCCGTGCCTCGAACGCACGGGGCGCTCAGCGCGGCGGTCGGAACACGCCGCGGCGAAACCCCGCCGGAATCGGGAGAGCTCCCACACCGAACGCTTCGCAGCGCGTGGACTCCGACCTCGCGCGAGCTTTCGCTGCCGGCGTGATCCAAGCTTCGTCGGGCGCGTCGGCCACCGGGCGCGGCTGACCGTGCGCTTGCGGAGCGTTGGCGAACACCGCGCGGATCAGGGCGTCGTCACATGCAGGTGTCGAGGCCGCTTCGAGCCGGATGTCGCGCATGGGCAACACGGGGGCCGGCGCCGCGACCGAAACGCCGCGTTCGTCGCACATGGGCGCGGCCGCGCTCGCCGGCCGCGCTGCGAAGAGCACGACGGCGAAGCACAAACCCCACAAAACCCAGCGGATGGACCCTAGTGCCATGGCGAAACGAAGCCCGCGCATCCTAGCCGCTATCGGCCCAGTGACAAGCAAAGATCCGATTACTTGGCCCACTTCATCCCACATTGGCACCATCTGCCCATGGCGTCGGAACCGTCCATCGCATGGAACCAAGAAGGGGAGGAGCGCATTCCCCGCACATTCGGTCGGCTCTGGTTGCTCCGCAGACTCGCGCGGGGTGGCATGGGCGAGGTCTACCTGGCGGCGACGTCGGGCATCGAGGGTGCCGAGCGCCCATGTGTCGTCAAAATCATTCGGCGCGACCACGCGGGAGACAAGTCGTTCTTGGCCCGCTTCCTCGACGAGGCGCGAGTGCAGGCGCAGCTACAGCATCACGGCGTGGCGCAAATTCTCGAAGCGTCGACGGACATGAGCGGCGAACCCTACGTCGTCGTCGAATACGTCGAGGGGCGCAGCCTCGGCGAAGTTCGCGGTCGCGCCGGCCAGATCGGAGCGCGCGTCGAGTGGTCGGATATCGTCGCCCTCGCCGCGAGCGTCGCCGAAGCGCTGGGCCATGTTCACGGTCGCACCGACTCCGCGGGAAAGCCGCTCGAGATCGTGCATCGCGACCTTTCGCCGCAAAACGTGATGATCGGCTACGGCGGCGATCTCAAGCTCATCGACTTCGGCACGGCGCGTGGGGAAAATCGGCGTTGTCACACCATCTCGGGCGTCGTCTATGCCAAGCCCGGGTATGTCGCGCCCGAAGTCGCCAACGGCGTTTCCGGTGATTTTCGTGTCGATCTCTACGCGCTCGGCGTGATGATCTGGGAGCTATTGGCGGGGCGTCGTTTCTTGCAAGGCGACCCGACCGAGCACCTGGCCATGGTCGCCAAGGGGGAGCGCAAGCCTCCGGCGATCGCCGCCCAGTCGGGCGCGCCGCTCGAGCTCGACGGCATCATCGAGCGTCTCACGGCTCACGCCGTAGCAGACCGTTACGCCTCGGCCAAGTTGGCCGCTTACGA
>DATEMX010000791.1:0-4015 GCA_035275365.1 Polyangiaceae bacterium
TCGTAACTTCCGAGCCCGATGACCACGCCGCCGCGCGCGCTGCCGCGCTGTCGTTCGAGATCATTTTGTGCCAAGAGGACGACCGTCGCGCTCCCGATCGGCCCAGAATAAAGGCCCAAGTTCTTGCGGACCGAAAGCTGGCCGTCGAGGAGCTGCTCGTCGACCACCGCTTCGGCGCCCGCGATGGGATCTTCGGTGTAGTGCCCAATCAGGACCGGGTGCTGCACCCAGCGGAGGTCCATCGCGCGCACGGCGATGCGCAGCAAAGGCTGCTCCTTCGGTCGGGCGCGCACCCTGCCACGACCGAGAAAACCACCGGCGATCTCGGCGTCGGTCGGGTAGAGGGGTGGTCCCGCGTCGTAGGCGATGACGTCGCCGGCCGGAATTCCTCGCATCGCAGGCACGGTCTGCAAGCGATCGGTGGTCCCCTGCGCCAAGAGGTCGGTCAAGCCGTCGAAGTACCTTTCGGTACAGGCGAGAGCGCCGTGCTCGACGGGCATGAAAAACGAAGAGCCGATTCCAGGTACGTTCCCCGAGGCCCAGGTCACCGAGCCGTCGCCCATCGTGGTCGCGAGCATCTTCCAGCCATTGCCAAGTTTCCGAAGCCCGCACGGGGTGCGATCGGCCGAGCCATAGACATAAATCGTCTTGCTCTTGACCTGTGCGGTGGGAACCGAATCGAACTTCCAATTGCCTTGGTCGAGCGTCGCTTGCGGTAGCGCTGGGCAGAAGTTCTTGCCGAACCAGAAGTCCTCGACTTCGCCGTGTAGCTGTGCCCAAAGCTTCTCGTCGAAATAGTTTCTCGCTCCGTCGACGTTGCCATCTTGAAAATCGGGACGGGGCAGGAGCGAGAGCGCTCCCCGAAATGCGCCGACGGCTTGCAGAATCCCAGCCAGATCGGTCGTGAGATCGAGGCGCGCCAGCATGCGGATCATCGACGCCTTGCCGATCAAAGTCTCGACCATGGCGTGGGAGCCTCGGTTCGGCGTGCCGAGCATGACGAACCGAGCGCCCTCTCGGCCCATCAACTCTTCGAAGAGCGCGGCATTTTGATGCGCCAACGAGCGCACGACGAGACCGCCCATGCTGTGCGCCAAAAAGCGAATGGGCCTCTCGGTCCCGCGAACGCGGTCCATCAGCGCAAAGAGCCGCTCGCCGAGACTCGCGCCGAGCACATCGAGAGGTTGCCTCCAGTCGTAGGCAAAGCGCTCCACCTCGTGCGACTGCTCGAGGTGGTCGCACAAGTCGCCATAAAAGTGATCGAAAAGCGATTCCGCTTCGACGCCGGCCGCACCCCAGCTCAGCCTGGATCGAAGACCTCCCCGAGCGAGATCGGCCACGTCGAACCAGATCCGATCGCGCCGGTTCACCCAGAGGTGCGAGCCCATGATCCCGGGCAGCACGACGACGATGGGGAGCTCTGCGTCTCGGGCGCCGCGGGTCGCCGCGCGAAGGGCCGCGCGCTCCGCCTTCGCTTGGGACGACGGCTCCGCGATCGCGACGGGGAGCGAGTTGAATTCCTTGATCTTGGCAACGTCGGGATCGAGCAGCCAACGCGACAGCGCGATGCGTGACTCTTCGTTGCGAAAGTAGCGAAAGTGCGTAACCTCTGGTCCTCGCTCGTCGTGCACGCGCGCGCCGGCGTTTCTGGCGATGCCGGCGTACATGGAATCCGTGTCCACCACCAGATCGTTGTTGTGCCCATCGAAAAAGACGTAGTCGGTGAAGAACACGCCGAGCCGCTTGAGAATGCTGCCGCTGTCGGTATCACCGGCGATGACCGACATGCGAACGTCTTTTTGAGGCTTGGCCTCGCCCAAGAGTCGCGCGAGCGGCGACTCGGGCAGCATCGCCTCGATGCCGGGAACCAGCTCCGGACGCGTTCTGTTCTTGGCAATTTCCAGAAGAATACGTTTGAAGGCGGGATAGAGCGGGCTAGCGGCGAGCGCCGGCACCAACCCCATCAGGCTCAAGAATCCAGACAAGAAAGCGTCTAGGTTGCCGCTCGCCAGCAGCGTTCCGCGCGCCGGGCTCGCCACGCGAACGTAACGCTCGATGATGAGCTCGCGGTTCTTCAGCAGGATGGAGAGATCGCGCAATTGCTGCTGCTGCGCTCCGTAGATCTCTTCGATGCCGGATGGCTTGGCCTTGTCTTTGCGCCCATACGACTCGATCTGACCATCGAAATCGCTCAGACAGACGAGATCGCCCACCAGCCCTCCGCGCGAGTGCGTCACCAGGCTGACCCGCGCCCCTTTGGGGAGGGAAGACGCGAGCTCAATCGCATTTTCGATGGGGCTCTCGGAGAACGTTCGATGCTCGAAGCCGTAGATGCGACGGCCGAACTTCGATTCGAGCGATTGCAAGTACCCCGCCGATTCGGATGCGATGTCCGAAAAGCTCCCGGCGGTGCTCGAGCCGGTGCCATGGATGAAGACCAGCAACGGACCCTCTTGGGCATCCTTGGCCACGTCGTCGGCAGTCACCCGATCGAGCTCGAGCGACTTGCCTTGCGCACGCCATCGCCTTAGCCCCGAGTCTTTTCCGGCGCGCCTTTCGATGACCCACATCAGGGCTTTCGTGCCCAAATACGAAGGGCCGCCCTCGAGGATCTTGGCGAGGGCGTCGCCGCCTCTTTTCTTCGCCCATTCGACGGCCAGCTTCTTCGCTTCGTCGACGACGGCGTCGTTCGCGCTTCCCACGTCGAGCGTAAATACGCGCGAGACCAGATCGCCGATGTCGGCGAGACCGAACCGAGTTGCCTGCGCGCGCTCGGCCAACGCGTTGAGCGAGGGCGCCGGCTCCTCTTCCGCCGTGGCGCCGCGATCGGCCGCGCGAGCCGGCGCGTTGCTCAGCCTCTGCAGCGTGTCGGCAAGCTTCTCGGCGCTCGTGATCACCGAGGTGCCGTCGGTGAGCTCGAGGACGACGACGCGGTCTACCGGCAGCGCGATATCGGGCTCGGCCTCGAGTCCCGCCGGCGAACGTGCCGCGCTCCGGATGTCGAAGACGTCGACCACCTTGATGTAGTCGCTGGGTAGGAGCGCGTCGCCTTCGCCGCTCGCCGAGCGGACCCCAGTCGACAGCACGGCGGGTAGAGGCAGCGGTGCGCCCGCGCTCGGCAGCAGTGGCTTGGCGGGAATATTCAGCCTTACGTCAGGCTTCTTCGATGAGCTCATGGGACGGTCCTCGAGGCGCAGCTCGCCATGCTGCCGGCACTCCGCCCCGCCGATAGGTTAGGAGAAGTCGCGGCCGAGGTCTGTGACTTTTTGGTTGGAGGACAGGGAACTGGACAGGTGGTTATTGAAGTGCCTGCGGCTCTCTCTCGATGCGCTGCACCGTCCGCTCGAGTACTCAGCCCCTCCTCCTTGGTCTTGAGGTGACCGAGCTGGTGCCACGCGAGCTCGTCACTCGGCTCGTGGTAGACGCCGTCGAGAAAGACCACGTGTTAGGTGCGGGTTCAGCCGCAAGTCCGAGCTCGTGCGCTGCACGACGGTGACCGCGCCGGTCTTGGCGCCCGCCGCACCGCGGGCCGCCGCGCGCTCGGCGTAAAACGCGCTCACGCTCTCTACGAAGATGCGCGTCAGCTTGACGAGCAGCTAGCCATCTTGCGCAAGCCTTCTGCGCCACGAGAACGGGAATGTGAGCACCCATTGACGAAGGTCCACACAGGGGCAGCGTGTCCTCGATCAAGTTGGCAGCCGTCGCACACATGCGACGGCCATGCACGAGGGGCGGGCGACGCGGCGCCACGTGATCGCGAGTACTGAGGTCGGCGAGACGGTGTGGAACGATGGAAGGTCCCAGGCTGACGATCACATCTACCCGCTTCTACTGATCGGTGAGGGGAACGGGACCGGAAGGAACGCCGAACTAAAGCTGCTCGTACGCGGTATCGTCGGGGCTGTCCGACACCTTTCTCGAGGGCTCGTCCGCTCAGAGCCCCTAAAGCGCTTTGGGGGCGGCGAGCTGGTCCAACGTGCCGGCGTAGCCGTTGCCGTAGCTCGTGACGGGAACA
>DATEMX010000792.1:0-4237 GCA_035275365.1 Polyangiaceae bacterium
CTGTCCGAGCAACAGGATAGGCAGGTGCGATCGCGCGAACTTGGCGAGCTCGGCTTGGTCGGCGGCGAGTTTGGGGAGCAGCGTGCCTACGTTCTCATCGCCGGAAACTTCGCCTTCGCTTTCCCAAATGGGAGCCGTCGCCGCAGGTGTCGCCAGCGCTTCGCGCAACACGAACAAGGTGTGACCGACCTCGATCACGTCGCCGTCCTTGACGGGCGCCGCTTGCACGCGCTTTGCGTTGACGAAAGAGCCGTTCGTCGAGCGGAGGTCTTCGAGCCGATAGCCCTCGGACGTTCGTGTCAGCTTCGCGTGGGTCGACGACATCGACCGTCCGGGCACGCGTACCGAAAGTCGCTTGGCACCCCCGTCGACTTGCAACGTTGCCTTGCGCGAAGAGGAGCGGCCGATCACGACCTCGTCGACGTCGGCGAGCGCGTAGCGCGCACCGCCCGCGGTCGGCCGGTCGCATTCGAGCACCAAAAAGAGGTAGGGGGCGACGGGAAGCTCGGCGCGTCGCTTCGTGACGGCGTCCTCGAAAGTGTCGAAATCGCTCTCATTCATGAAGGGGTGGAATCTCCGGCCGTCGAAAACGAAAGGGATTGGCGTGAAGAACCTACCCGGATAGAGTGGGATCTCTCAACATGCTTCGTGAACTTCGGCACAGGCACTTGCGCTAAGGCTGCCGTGGCGTCGTCGGCTGAGAATCTGTCTGCTGTTGCCCCGGGTGACCGCCCGACCAGGTTTGGTCTCTATGAGGTCGTCCGCGAGATCGGTCGGGGCGGGATGGGATGCGTTTACGAGGCGCGTCATCCGCAGCTCGGCGGCCGGGTTGCCATCAAAGTCCTTCACTCCGCGCTTACGGCGCATCCGCTCGCGGGCGCGCGCTTCTTGCGCGAGGCCAAGGCCGCCGCGCAGATCAAGCACCAGCACGTGGTGCAGGTGTTCGACACCGGCACGCTCGACGGCCTTCCGTTCATCGTCATGGAGTTTCTCGAGGGCCGTGATCTCGCCGCGCTGCTTGCCGACAAGGGCCCGGTTCCACTGGCGGGGATCATCGAAATCTTCTTGCCGGTGATTTCCGCGGTCCATACGGCGCACCGGGCTGGGATCGTGCACCGCGATCTCAAGCCGGCCAATCTGATGATCACGAGACGTGAGCCTTGGGGTACCCATCCCATGGTGCTCGACTTCGGTATCTCGAAGACGATCCATGACGACGTCGAAGTGAGCAGCCTCACGCGATCGGAGTCGATGCTGGGGACGGTGCCATACATGGCTCCCGAGCTCACCAAGGGCGCGAAGCTCGCCAACGAGGCCAGCGATCAATACGCGATCGGCGTGATGCTCTACGAGTGTGCGACGGGCCGGCGTCCGTTCCTCGGGGCGACGCAATATGAGCTCATGCACGCGATCGTCACGGGAGCCGTCACGCCGCCGAGCTCGATCTCTTCGGCGGTGCCACCGGAGCTCGATGCGGTCATTCTCCGGGCCATGAACCGCGATCCGGCGGAGCGGTTTGGCTCCCTCAGGGATCTCGGCGCTGCGCTGCTGTCGCTCGCCGACGATGGTCGGTTCGCGCTGTGGAAAGGGGTGTTCGTCGACGCCGGCGATGAGGAGCGCGATCCCTGGTTTTGCGCCAGTAAGACGTTCGCCGATGGTGCGTCGTTCGCGCGCGCTGCGACGGCAAGCGCGTCGGCTCTATCTCGCGTGCAGAGGTGGGGCGTGCCCATCGCTCTCTGCGCTATCGTCGCCGCTGCGCTGATGGCGCGCGTTTCTCGAAGGTCGCAAGCCGTTTCGGGCGATATCGGACCGGGCAACGGTCTCGGTGGGCCGACGATCGCCGCGGCGTCGGCGTCTGTTCGGGCGGCTACGGAGCCTTTAGCCCGTCGTGAAGAGTCGACCGTCGAACCTCCGGCCATGTCCGCTGCCCCTCATCCGAGCTCGGCGCCCGCGGCCACCGTTGTGCTCGACGGCAGAGGACCGAGACGCAAAAACGTCGAAACGGTGGCGTCGGCGAGTCGATCGGCCGATGGTCGGGCGTTGGCGCCGCCTGCCGATGGTCGGGCGCCTTCGCCGCCGAGCGTCAGCGCGCAGCCGAAGCCCGCGCGTGGCACCAACGGCGCGCTCATTTTCGATTGATCCGCCTTGCGACCTTCTGCTTTCCTTTTCCTCCTCGTACCCGCGTTCGTTGCCACGCCGGCGTACGCCGACGAGAGCGCGGAATCTCTCGTCGCTAAGGGCATCGAGTTCCGGCGCGCGCATCGCGACGCGGAGGCTCTCGACGTGTTTCGCCAAGCGAACGCGCTGACGCCGAGTCCGCGCACCCTCGTTCAGGTAGCGCTCGCTGAGCAAGCGGTCTCCGAGTGGGTAGGAGCGGAGAAGGATCTCATCGAGGCGCTTTCGTCTGCCGACCCTTGGGTAGTCGAGCGCCGTGATGCGCTGCGGGGGGCGCTCGAAGAGATCCAGACCCATCTTGGGTTTCTCGACGTGCGGACCAACGTCGAAGGCGCGGAGCTTTGGGTCGTCGGTAACCGCGCGGGCAAGCTGCCCGCACCGCCGCTTCGCACGGTCACCGGCCATGTGGAGATCGAGATTCGAGCACCCGGCTATGAGTCACAGCGCCGGACGCTGATCATTTCGCCGGCAACCACGACCCAAACGTTCATCGATCTCAGCCCGATTCCGCCGGCACGGCCTCCTTCCGTTGCGACGAGCCCAGCGCAGGGCCACGAGGGTGGCTCGTCGTTCTACGCCCCGCTGGCGTGGAGTGCGCTGGCGGTGGCGGGGGGATCGCTCGCCGCGGCCGTCGTCGCGCACGTTGTTCACGACGACAACGCCCGGCACTACAACGACAACGCGCTCTGTTTCTACGGCGCTCTCTCGCGCGATGGACGTTGCGGTCGTTACCGCGGGCGGGCGGAGGCGGCCGAAACGGTTGCCATCGCGGGCTATGTGGGGGCGGGAGTCTTCGGAGGGGCCGCAGCTTTTCTCTTCGTTCTTTCGGAAAGGTACAAGAAGAATCAAGCGCCGGTTGCCCTCGTGCTCGGACCCTCGGGGGCGTCGATGGTATGGCAGGGGGAATTCTGAGCGCCCTCTTGGTCTCGCAAATTGGCGAAGTTGTTCTAGATCCTCGCGTCCTTTAGCGCCGTGCATTTCGACCCGTAATCCATCTCGCGGCTCGTAGTGCGCGCGAAACAACGGATCGGATACGGTGACCGAATGTTAGGACGAACTGGAGCAGGTCGGGTCGTCGATACGCACGGCAAGGCGCTCGCCATCAACATCGACTCCCGCCGCTACGGCACCTTCGCCGAGATCGGCGCGGGCCAGGAGGTGGTGCGGTGGTTCTTTCGGGTGGGTGGCGCCGCGGGCACCATCGCCAAGAGCATGTCGGCTTACGACATGACCGTGAGCGACGCCATCTACGGCAAGACGGAGCGCTACGTGTGTCGCCCGCGTCTGCAGGCGATGCTGAACCACGAATACGATCTCAACCTCGACCGCCTCACCGAGACGCGCGGCACCAACACTTCGTTCTTCGCCTTCGCCGACACCGTGTCGGCACGCAATTTCAAGGGCACCAACGAGTGCCACGGCTGGATGGGCGTGAAGTTTCAGTCGCACCCGCGCGATCAGTCGAGCCAGATCATCATCCACGTGCGCATGCTCGACAACGAGAACGGGCTGCAGCAAGAAGCGCTCGGCATCGTCGGCGTCAACCTGCTCTATGGTGCCTTCGTTCTGTTCCACGAACCGGAGCTCTTGGTCGAATCGCTGCTCGACGGCCTCACCACGGCTCGCTTGCAGATCGACATGATCGAGTTTTCCGGCATCGAGTTCCGGCACGTCGACAACCGGCTCATGAGCATGAAGCTCGTGCAGCTCGGCCTCTCGAGCGTGGCGATGTTCGACCCCAAGGGCAACGTGCTGCAGCCGGCCGAGGTTCTCTACAAGAAGAACGTGGTCATCGAGCGCGGGAGCTTTCGGCCGGTGTGCCACGTGAACATGGACATGATCCATTGCGCCAAGGAGAGCTTCGCGCGCGAGCTCGGCACCGACGGCGGCGACATCATCGAGCTCATGGAGCTCACGATGCGCAATCTCCGCGAAGAGGGCGGCGAGGTCGACCGCGGCGATTTCTTGGCGCGCGCCGACATGCTGGCGGCCTCGGGCAAAATCGTCATCATCTCGGACTATTTCGAGTACTACCGCCTTGCCGCGCAAATCGGAAAATACA